>CALAIJ010000136.1 GCA_937923365.1 uncultured Sulfitobacter sp. | reverse complement strand
GTGCGCAGGATGGAAGAGTTCAACATGGTCATCGCCGTCAAGTTCATGACCAAGCCGGGTGAGCAATGGCTGGTGCGCCGCGACGCCTATATGATGGTCCGCGACGTGTTCGAGGCCAACGGCATCCGCATGGCAGAGCGGCAGGTGAAGGTCGAAGTCGCAGGTGCCGACAGCATGACAGAGGCCGAACGCACAGCCGTTGCCGGTGCCGCCCAACAGGCCGCAGAAGCGCCGCAGGGGCCGCCCAAACCCGTACCGGACGAACCATGATCTATCCTTCCCGACGCTCTTGCGTAATGGCCCGCAACATGGTCGCCACTTCGCAACCGCTGGCAGCACAGGCAGGCCTGTCGATGCTGGCGCAAGGTGGCAATGCGGTGGATGCAGCCCTTGCCACCGCCATTGCGCTCACGGTGGTGGAACCCACTGGCAACGGCATCGGCTCTGACGCATTCGCGATCCTTTGGGACGGCGCTGAACTGCACGGGCTCAACGCCTCTGGGCGCAGCCCCGCTGCATGGACGCCGGAGCGGTTCGCAGGCCTGTCAGAGATGCCCTTTCGCGGCTGGGAAAGCGTAACTGTTCCGGGTGCCGTGTCTGCGTGGGTCGCGCTGTCGGGTCGCTTTGGCGCGCTGCCGTTCAAGACCCTGTTTGAGCCTGCAATCCATTATGCCGCCGAAGGGTTCCCCGTCTCGCCCGTCATTGCACAACTCTGGGCGCGCGCCGCGGACGCCCTTGCGGATCAACCCGGCTTTGCCGAGTGCTTTCTGCCCGAAGGCCGTGCACCACGGGCGGGTGAGATCTTCAAAAGCCCAGATCATGCGAACACGCTGACCCAGATCGCCGAAACGGATGGCGAGGCGTTCTACAGAGGGGCGCTGGCCCGCAAGATCGCCGCCTTTGCCGCACAGCATGACGCCGCACTTGGCATGACCGACCTCGCGTCCCATACCGCCGATTGGTGTGGCACGATTGAACGCAGCTTTGATGATGTGACCCTGCACGAGATTCCGCCCAACGGTCAGGGCATCGCCGCCTTGATGGCGTTGGGCATCCTGTCGCAGACCGCAATTCGTGACATGGGGCCCGACGATCCTGGCGCCATACACCTCCAGATCGAGGCGATGAAGCTGGCCCTGGCAGACGCCGAGACCTACGTGGCCGACCCTGCGGCGATGGCGCCGGTCAGCAGCGATGCCCTGCTTGACGACGGCTATCTCAAAGCCCGTGCGGCGTTGATTGATCCGGTGCGCGCGCAGGACTTTGGCGCAGGCGCGCCGAAACAGGGTGGCACCGTCTATCTGAGTGCGGCTGATGCAAGCGGCATGATGGTCTCATTCATCCAGTCGAACTATGCGGGCTTCGGCTCCGGCGTGGTGGTCCCGGGCACGGGGATCGCGCTGCAAAACCGGGGGGCGGGTTTCTCGTTGGACCCGGCCAGCCAGAATTTGGTGGCAGGCGGCAAACGCCCGTTCCACACGATCATTCCGGCCTTTGCCATGCGCGGCAATGCGCCCTTGATGAGCTTTGGCGTCATGGGCGGCCCAATGCAGGCCCAAGGGCATATCCAGATGCTGCTACGCACGGAGCTTTGGGGACAGGACCCCCAGACCGCAGCCGACGCGCCACGCTGGCGTTTTGTAGAAGGCAAGGACATTGCCTGCGAGACCACCCTGCCCGCAGCCATGCTTGAGGCACTACGAATGATGGGCCATGAAATCACGCTGGAAGCGCCCGACAACGCTTTCGGTTTTGGCGGCGCGCAGCTTATCCGCAGGCTTCCCGGTGGCGGGTATGCGGGCGGTTCTGATCCGCGCAAGGACGGTTGTGCGGTGGGATATTGACTTATGAAAGGCGCTGATGTGACCCTGAACGTTCTCGGAAACGACCCTGCCCACTGTTTTATCAACGGCACATGGGGACCCTGTGACAGCGGCGATACGCTGGACCTTCGCAACCCGTCTGATGGGCAAACACTTTGCGCGATTGCCCGCGGTCAGGCCTCTGACATTGATCGCGCGGTGCAAGCCGCGCAAGGCGCTCTGGACGGCGCGTGGGGAAAACTGGCCAATTTTGAGCGGGGCCGCATTCTGCACTGCATCGGCACGCTGGTCTTGGAAAACGTGGATACGCTTGCCCAGCTAGAGGCGATGGACGTAGGCAAACCGCTGACGCAGGCCCGCGCGGACGTGATCGCACTGGCCCGCTACATGGAATTCTACGCAGGGGCGGCTGACAAGATCCATGGGGCGACGATCCCTTATCTGGACGGCTACACCGTCTATACCCTGCGCGAACCGCACGGTGTCACAGGCCACATCGTGCCTTGGAACTATCCGATGCAGATCATTGGCCGCTCGGTCGGGGCTGCATTGGCCATGGGCAACGCGGCTGTTTTGAAACCCGCAGAAGAGGCCTGTCTCACTGCCCTTGCTTTTGCCGAACTGGCACACCGCGCAGGCTTGCCCGCAGGGGCGCTGAACGTGGTACCCGGTCTGGGGACCGAGGCAGGTGCCGCGCTCAGCAGCCACGCAGGCGTGCGCCACATGTCCTTCACCGGATCAGTTGGTGTGGGCAAGTTGATCCAGAAAGCCGCCGCTGAAAACGTCGTGCCTGTCACGCTTGAGCTGGGCGGCAAATCCCCGCAACTGGTGTTTGAGGACGCGGACATCGACGCCGCACTGCCGTTCCTGACCAAC
>CALAIJ010000135.1 GCA_937923365.1 uncultured Sulfitobacter sp. | reverse complement strand
GCTCACATTCCAGCAACTCATATTCCGCGACCGTGGGTTCGCACTGCTCGAAATTTGTCGGGTTCTCTGCGGCAACAGCGTCAAAGATCGGCTGGCAGGTCGCACTGAATTCCTGCGCAGGTGCCGTGTTGGCGGCAATCGCGAAAAAGACGGCAAGGCAGAGGACTCTCATCATCGGTATCCTTTGGGCTTCGTGCTGGCAGATCAGCTGAGGATACCGCAAATGTCCGAAACCACAAAGGTCAGTGGATTTTGATCCCCAGCAACACGCACTCCGAATAAAGCATGTCGATCTCGGCAAAGTCCAAGAGCCCTTGTTGGCAAAATCGCGGGGTGGCAAATTCGGTCACGTCATCAGGGGCAATCCCGTCGCGCGCAAAGCGTCGGTCCAGTGACAGGATCGCTTCGCGCGCAGGCAGCACTGATGCGGCGATGCGCCCGGCATAGCTGGCAAAGAGCGTCTGATCGCCGCAATACATCACCTCATGCGTGACATATGCGTCGTGTTTCTTTTGCGGATAGATCACAAGCGTACACAGTCCGTCAGGTGTCTCCACTGCCAGATGGCGCAGTGGCAGGCCTTGATGATCTGCGATGATCCGGCGGTCCTTGGCGGGCAGATTGGTCAACGCCAACGGGTCATCATGAACAGGAAAACCCTTGGCCTGCGACGGGTGCCAGACCAGCCGCTCTTTGTCCAAAACGACCAGACCGGCTTTTTCCAGCACTTGCACTGCCGCCTTGGCGGAGGAGAAGTTGGTGACCGTCACCTCTGGATCACTACACGCCAGCCGCAGCATTTTCTGCCCGACACCGCCGCCGCGAAATTCCTTGAGAACGTACCACGAGGTCATGTCCGCCGTCGTGCGCACGCCGCTTGCCGTGATCCGTTCAGCATAGATAAGACCCAGACATCCGACCAGTTGGGTGCCTTCGCGTACGATGATCGCATAGCGCCCGTCTGGTCCGCACCATCGCCCTGCGATCAGCCTGCGCCAGCCGTCGATGTCCCACTTGGCTTTGTGAAAGACCGTGTTCATGAACTGCGCGACTTCTTCGCGCTCGTCCGGTCGGGCGTAGCGTATCTCAACCATGCATCACCTCGGTCAGGGCGATCCACCTGGTCGCGTTCCGGTGGGTCACGTGATCCATAAAGTCAGCCATGAAATCCCAAGTTGCCGCGTCCGTTTGCAAGTGATGGGTGACAAAGCCCGTGGGCTCGTCCCGCTCGGCCGCACCGGAACGACGGGCCTGCAAGTGTTCGACCACGCATTGCACCGACTTCTCCGTACCGGTAAAGCGCGCGCCGCCTTTCCATTTGATCGGATCCATGTGGCCGTTGAAATGCTGCAAGCCAGCGACGGGCGCAGGATTGGGGCGGATGTCGAAATTCGACAGCGCCGCATATCCCCATCGCGGCAGATGCGCCAAAACCTGATCCCCGATCCTGTTCCACGGCGGCACGAACACGGGCAGAAGTCGCGGCAATGCTGCGGCTTGCATCCGCTTCCAACCTTCAGCCAAGTCCGCACCAATCGCTTCAACATTGCGCGAAATGCCAACCTCGGAGGCACGCAGCGGTTTGACCTCGTGATTTTTGTGCGCGAACCCGTGTTGCAAGGCATAAACCAGCGGTGACGCCTCCAGCCGTGCAGCAAGGCCTGCGTCAATATCCGCAGGGATGACGGCCAGATGCAAAGGTGCGCGCGCGCGCTCTGCCATGGCGATCAAACGGTCAAGATCTTCCGTTGGCGCTTGCGTGTCATCGTCACGCCACCAGAACGTCGGCACTTCGCCTGCCTGCCGCCAAAGCGCCAGTTCCGCGTCCAGTTCTGCCCAAGTCGCCATCAGCGGTCACGATCCATAAAGCACACCCCAACGCTCCAACAAAGCCTGTTGCACGCGTTTGGACCGCTTGTTCCACGCCTGCCCGCCGGGTGGACCTTCGCGCAAGGCACGGGTGATCTTGGCCCGCTCTGAAGGGTCGGCGGTAAAGATGGTGAAGGCCATCAGCCGCCCGTCTTTGGCCGTGACATAGCCACACAGCGCTGAGACAAAGTTAAGGGTGCCGGTCTTGGCACGAACCTCAAGCGGGTGCTCGCGAAGTACTTTGCCCTTTTCGTCGCGCATGGCGATAGGTTTGAGAATGCCCAGCAAATCACTGTTCAACACCCGCACCATGGCCCGCGTCATGTCCAGCGCTGTCATGCGGCTGTCATCGCCCAAACCGGAGTGATCGACCAGTTGCGGATTGCGCATGTTCAACGCGCCTTTGGCCCAGGCGTTCATCTCGGCGGCTGAAACGCGCAGATCGGTCACGCGGCCCAGACGTTTTTGTGTGGCGGCAAGGCCCATCATCTCGGCTGTGAGGTTGGTGGAAAACCGCAGCATATCACGCAAGATACCTTTGAGCGGCGGACTGCTGCGCGCGACCAAGACCTCGCCCTGCGGCAGGTCGCTGATGATCTGTGGCTTGCCCAGCTTGATCCCTTCGCCGCCTGCGAGCACGGCAAAGACCTCGCCCGCGTAAAGCCCCGGCTTGCGCACAGGTAACCAGCGCGATCCGCCTTTGCCCAAGGCACCACGCGCTACGGTCCAGTTATCGCGACCGCCACGGTCTTCGTATGTATAGATCGGCGTCTGGCGGTCCTGCACTCGCATGACGGCCATTCGAACCGCAGGCCGGAACGCCTCGGTGCGCCCTTCCATAGTGACGCCATATCCGGTGCCTTCACGTTTCCATTCAAAATGCACACGGTTGAAGTTTAACGCGAGGCCGGACACGCCGGGGTTATAACCGACATGATCGGGCTGCTCTGGGTCGATACGTGCCAGCACGGGCAAACTGCCCTCGAAGACCTTGAAGGTCCCTTTGACGCCCGTAATCCCCAACGCCTTAAGCTTGGCCGCCATATTGGCCAGCGCATCAGTATCAAGTGTGGGATCCCCCCCGCCCGCAAGGATCAGATCACCCTGCACAACACCGTTGATCACTCCGCCCGTGGACAGGAGACGCGTCTGGAACTGATGGTCGGGGCCCAGCGCATCAAGTGCATAGAGGGCGGTAATGGATTTAGCGGTGCTGGCGGGCGGCGTGGAAAGGCTTTCATTCTGGCACTCCAGCCACTTGCCGGTTCTGGCGTCTGCCAACGCAAAGGCCACATTTCCGCTCAGCTTGTGCGTGCGGATGATGTCCTCGACGCTGCGCACGGCGCGCTTGTGGAACTCAGGGTCGCGCAGCACGGGCCGCAGCGACGCAACAGGCGGGGCGGCCAACACGGGCGAGGCCGCAAACGCGGCGGCAGTGCCAAGGAAAAATCGTCTGGAAATACGGCTTTGCATAATGGCCCTTTAAACCCTACCGCGCGGGGCGGCACAACCACTGGCCCCTTCACAAATAACAGGCGCCTCAGTCACCCCATGACCCAGTCTGCCGGATCGCGGTGGAGGACACATCCACCATCGGCACATTGACGAAACACCATGCAGGCGCGGCAGCATTTCGCAGTAACTGGCTGTGACGTCCTGCGATCCGGTAGGGCGCATAGAGCGATGCGGCACGGCTCATCCGCGCAGAGATCCGTTGACCCGGTCGGGCAAGCACACCAACAGGCACCGTCTGCATGATCTGCCGCCAATCCTGCCACAGATGAAGTTGTGCCAGGTTATCGGCCCCCATCAACCAGACAAACTGTACGTGCGGATAGCGGGCGCGCAAATGCGCAAGTGTCTGCGCCGTATAGCGGGTGCCCAGATGCGCCTCAATATCCGTGACGGTGACGCGCGGGTGCTGCATAACCTGCCGTGCACGCGCCATGCGTTTGTCCAGCGCTGCGGGTCCGCGCTGTTTGAGGGGATTGCCGGGGCTGACCAGCCACCACACCGCGTCCAACCCGAACCGCTTGAGCGCCTCACGCGTGATATGCGCGTGCCCGCTGTGCGCGGGATCAAAGGACCCGCCCAACAACCCGATGACCTGACCGGGGGCTGCATATGGAAAGAGGTGTCTCACGGCGCGGCACAGCCTTTCAAAATCTCGCCTCCCTCAAACGGGGTTGCGGGCGGCTTGTCAATTAACAGGCGTCAATCAGGCGCAGTCACTGCCAAAGGCCGCACAGCATCCCCGACAGCAATTTTGCCGGGCTCGACCACCTGCGCGCACCACCCGCCGTGACCGCGCATGGCGCTATAGCCGCCTTTGCCAAGGGTCTCTTCCATCCGCGAACAGGGCGCGCAAATACCCGTGATTTCAAGAATAGCACCACCGATGGCAAGCTGCCGCCCTTTCAAAGCATTTAGATTGACGCCGGATACCACCAGATTGCGGCGCAGCGCGCCCGCTCCGGGGGGATCTTCACCCAGCATGGCGCCAATGACGGGCAAATGTTCCGCTTGTATCAACGTGACCGCCCGTTTGCCCGCCCGACCGTGATCCCCCTCAAGCCCCGAGGCGGTGATCCAGACTGTCATCTCGGGCATCGCTTCGGCGCGCCGCTCTGACCGCAACCAGATACCTTCCAACTGGCCAGTCTGGGCGAAGGTCTCGATCATCTCCTGAAAGGCGCTCATCTTTGCACTTCGATTTCGAGATCGGGCAGACGGTCAAGCGGATAGTTGGGCTGCAAGCGCCAGATCGTGTCGGAATCAGATTCGAGCGGCCTGAGCGTTCCGCCGGGGAAGGCCCGTGTGCGCAACGCCAGCACGATATCGGACAGCACCGCCGGGTTGTTCCGGAAATAGGAATGGCTGTCCGAACCGCCTGCTCCTTCGACCCTGACAAGGTGGATAAGCCCCTGTTTGCGCAAGGTCTCCAGCTCGCCTTCGTTGAAATCCTCCCCCTTGGCCGCGCCCAGCTTGGGATACTTGGTGATGAAAGACGACAGCCGTAGGGCTGCATCATCGGGGTTGAGGTAGACATTGACCTGCTCGAAGGCCTCCGAGAACCGCTCGGACAGCAACCTTTGGCGCAAAATGCCGATATCCAGATCAGGGGCCGCCAGAATAAGCGTCCCTGTCTTCATCGCCCGTTTGGGCGCCTGGCCCTGGGCGCGGGCGGCGATCACCAGCTCGCGCAGCGCCTGCGTCATGACGGACGTCCCCCGCGAGTGGGCTACGATGTCGATGTCCTCGACCTCAGGCATGGCAGCCAGCATCCGCAGAAATTCCTTTGCGTGGTAGACGCTGAAGTCGCCTGCCTCGCGGTCCCGGAAATAGCCCAGCACGCCACCGTTGCCCGCGGGCCACGTGAAAGCCACGGGCGTGCTGCGCCGTCCGGTAAAGTGCCAAAGACTGGCCAAGGTCTGCAACGAATTCTCAAAGTCGTTACTGACCCCGTGGACATAAACCAGAACGCGCCCGTTTCCTGTCCGTTTGATCTCTGCTTTTAGCGCGTTTTGAAACGCGACCGTGTTCTGTGCGTAACTGGCCTGTGCGTCGCGAAGAACTCTCAGACCGCCCTCCGCGCGTTCCGCCTGCAAAGGTATGGCATCGAACCGCACCGCTTCCGTGACTTCTGCCACTTCCAGCTTGGAGATCTGCCCGCCTTTGCCGACATGTGTCCGCGCAACCAGATCAGCCCAGTCGACAGCCCCGAAACGCACCTTGGCGGACCCGAATGCCATCTGGTCGGACCGCCCTGTCCCGTAGCCTGTGATCTGCCCGCCTGTCCGCACAGGCGCACGGTCGGTGACATAAAAGATCGGCGGATCGACGACCTGCAGGGCCTGCGGCACCAGACTGGACGGATAATTCTTGCCATCACGGTACAGATTTGGCGCCTGCGAAAGCGTGACGCCGGTGCTGCAAGCGGCGAGCACCATCAGCATTCCAGCGGCGACTATGCCTTGTATCCAAGCTCTGCGTTGATCTTGACCCATACCCGCGATATTGCGGGGTCAAACCTCATTTGACCAGACAGGAATCCTCGCATGGCCGCCTATCAATTCGTCTACCACATGTCCGGCGTCTCCAAGACTTACCCCGGGGGCAAGAAAACCTTTGAAAACATCCACCTGAACTTCCTGCCGGGCGTGAAAATCGGCGTGGTTGGCGTGAACGGCGCGGGTAAGTCGACCCTGCTCAAGATCATGGCGGGTCTGGACAAGGACTTCACCGGTGAGGCTTGGGCAGCTGAAGGCGCCAAAGTGGGCTACCTGCCGCAAGAACCAAAGCTGGACGAAACCCTGACTGTCCGCGAGAACGTGATGCTGGGCGTGGCGGAAAAGAAGGCCGTTCTGGACCGCTACAACGAGCTGGCGATGAACTACTCGGATGAAACCGCGGACGAGATGGCGAAACTGCAAGACGACATTGATGCCCAGAACCTCTGGGATCTGGACAGCCAGATCGATGTTTCGATGGAAGCGCTGCGCTGCCCTCCGGATGACGCCAACATCAAGGACCTGTCAGGTGGTGAGGCCCGCCGTGTGGCCCTGTGTAAGCTCCTGCTGGAAGCGCCCGACATGCTGCTGCTGGACGAGCCGACAAACCACCTTGATGCGGAAACCATCGCGTGGCTGCAACAGCACCTGATGGACTACAAAGGCACGATTCTGATCGTGACCCACGACCGCTATTTCCTGGATGACATCACCAGCTGGATCCTTGAGCTGGACCGCGGCAAGGGCATTCCTTACGAGGGCAACTATTCCTCGTGGTTGGAAGCCAAAGCCAAACGGATGGAGCGTGAAGCGAAAGACGACAAATCCAAGCAAAAAACGCTGGAACGCGAATTGGAATGGATGCGGCAAGGCGCCAAGGCCCGGCAGGCCAAATCCAAAGCCCGGATCGCGTCCTATAACGAGATGGCGAACCAGTCCGAGCGCGAAAAAATTGGCCGCGCCCAGATCATTATTCCTAACGGTCCACGGCTTGGGTCCAAGGTGATTGAGGTTGAGAACCTTAAGAAGGCCATGGGCGACAAACTGTTAGTAGAAGGCCTGTCATTTGACCTGCCTCCGGGTGGGATCGTCGGCGTGATCGGGCCAAACGGCGCTGGTAAATCGACGTTGTTCTCGATGCTGACCGGACAAACCCAACCCGACGAAGGCGCGGTGACATTCGGTGACACCGTGAAACTGTCCTACGTGGACCAATCACGCGATGCGTTAGCCGAGGACACAACCGTTTGGGAAGAAATCTCTGGCGGGGCCGAGATTATTGAGCTTGGCGACGCCTCAATGAACTCGCGCGCCTATTGCTCCGCGTTCAACTTCAAA
>CALAIJ010000134.1 GCA_937923365.1 uncultured Sulfitobacter sp. | reverse complement strand
CTGGCCTCATTCCCGCCAGCAAGCACCAGCCCATAGCGGTAGACCATCAACTGCTGCTCGGCCCAGTAGGTAAAGGCACCCGCCCAGCATTGGTCATTCACATTGTTCAGCAATTCATAAAGGCCCGGCAGCTTGTCGGCGGGCGGCTCCATCTCGAAGGTGCAGATCAGGCGCAAGGTTTCGTCGTACGCCGACCATGCCAGCGTCAGCGAATACGTCCGCCACTGGCCTTCAACGGCCATCGCAATCTGTTCATCCGAAATCCGGTCAAAATCCCACTCGTGGTGAGCTGCCAAACTCTCCACAATATCAATGGGGTGCACGTCATCATCGAGATACTGCTCGCTCAAAGCCATAAAACCGCCTCTATGTCTGTCCCAGATCAGAGCCTCTTGCGGGCCCAAAACCTAGATGCCTGTACCAGTGGGCGTGTTGTTAACCTTTTCGCCCTACTACATATGGTGGGCCTTTGCGGCCCCTTCTGGCAACCCCTTTTCTGGGGATAAGCTGAAATAGTAGGGGATAACTGGTCAATTTTTGGTTAATTTCAGAAGGATCCGGCCACGGGCCGCGTCCTTTCACCCGCAAACTGAAAAACCCGGTCAAAACAAAACGCCCCCGACGGTGTCAGGGGCGATCGGGTGGCACCAGCTGCCAAGTCAGAATGGAAGGGCGCGTCAGCGCATCCGGCCCAAAGGCTTACTTGCCCTCAAGCGCTTCCAGACGGGCTTTGAGCGCTTCGTTCTCTTCGCGCGCCTTTTGCGCCATTGCGCGCACCGCGTCGAATTCCTCGCGGGTGACAAAGTCACGGTCGGACAGCCAGCGGTCCATCATGCCCTTCATTGCCGTCTCGGCCTCGTCCTTGGCACCTTGGGCGACACCCATGGCGTTGGTCATCATCTGGCCGATGTCATCAAAAAGTTTGTTGCGTGTCTGCATGGGGCTTGGTCTCCGCTGTGGCTCACGTATCTGTTATATGGGGGCTTGGCCTGCGTCCTGCAAGGTTGACTTCACCGCTCTGCTGCGCTCAATCAGCGCATGCGCGCGATGCTTCCCTTCCCCGATATCTCTCCCGAGATCTTCTCGGTCACGCTTTTTGGTATGGAATTTGCCCTGCGTTGGTATGCGCTGGCCTATATTGTGGGCATCTTGCTGGGCTGGCGTCTGGCAGCGGCTGCCGCGCGCAATTCGCGCCTGTGGAAGAATGAACAACCCGTCATGAAGGCCGCACAGGTCGAGGACCTGCTGTTTTACGTCATTCTGGGTGTCATCCTTGGCGGACGGCTGGGCTATGTCCTGTTTTACCAGCCCGCGTTCTACATCAGCAATCCACTGCGCATCCTGCAATTGTGGGAGGGGGGTATGTCCTTCCATGGCGGTGCCATAGGCGTCATCGTCGCGTTTTTCTACTACACCAAACGCAATGGGCTGCCGCTCATTTCCACCGGAGACATGGTGGCCCTTGGTCTTGCCCCCGGCCTGTTTCTGGGGCGGGTTGCCAATTTCATCAACGCAGAGCTATGGGGCCGCCCCACAGACGTGCCATGGGGCGTCGCCTTTCCCACCGAGGCCGCGCAATATTGCCCCGACGTGGTGGGCATCTGCGCGCGCCACCCGTCGCAACTTTATGAAGCACTGCTTGAAGGGCTTGTGCTTGGCCTGTTGCTGGTCTGGCTGGCGTGGCGGCGCGGGGCGCTCAAGACACCCGGCGTGATTGCGGGGACCTTCCTTGCGGGCTACGGCATTGCGCGGTTTGTTGTTGAATTCTTCCGCCAGCCAGACGCGCAATTCATCACCGACGGCAATCCTTTGGGGCTGGCGTGGCAAATGGGCGGCTTTGGGCTGACCATGGGGCAAATCCTGTGCCTGCCGATGATCGCCGCGGGGGCCTATCTGATTGCGCGCGCGCGCCGCCTGTCATGAGCCTGCGCGACACGTTGATCCGCCAGATCCAGCAGGCCGGACCGATGCGGCTGGACGCTTACATGACCACCTGTCTGCTGCATCCCACGATGGGGTATTACACCACGCAGATGCCCTTTGGGGCAGAGGGCGACTTTGTCACCGCCCCTGAGATCAGCCAGATGTTCGGTGAGCTCATCGGACTGGCACTGGCCCAGACATGGCTCGATCAGGGTGCGCCTGCCCCCTTCACGCTGGCCGAACTTGGCCCCGGTCGGGGCACCTTGATGCAAGACGCATTACGCGCGGCGGGTGCCGTCAAAGGCTTTCGCGACGCGGCAAAGGTGGTGCTGGTGGAGGCCTCGCCCGCGCTTGTCGAGATCCAGCGCGAGACCCTGAAGGACGACAGCGTCACATGGGTCACAGACGCAGATGCCTTGCCGCAACAGCCCCTCATGCTGATCGCAAACGAGTTCTTTGACGCCCTGCCCGTCCGGCAGTTCATTCGTCAGGGCGACCAGTGGCGCGAGCGGCAGGTGGGCCTTAGCGACGGCGTGCTGGCCTTTGGTCTGGCACCCGCTGGCCCGCAACCTGCGCTGGATTACCGTTTGGCGGACACGGGCGAGGGCGATCTGGTCGAGACCTGCAGCGCCTATGCCACCGTCATGGCACCCGTCGCCCGACGCATCGCTGCCTATGGCGGGGCCGCCTTGGTTATCGACTACGGGGATTGGCGCACCAAGGGCGACAGCTTTCAGGCCGTGCAGTCCCACACCAAGGTCGGCCCGCTCGACACGCCGGGCCGCGCCGATCTGACCGCGCATGTGGATTTCGAAGCGTTGGCGACAGCGGCCAAAGGCTGTCTGGCCAGCACGCTGACGCCCCAAGGCGTGTTTCTTGAGCGTCTGGGCATCACCGCACGTGCGCAGGCTCTGGCCGGCCGGTTACGCGGTCCGGCGCTTGAAAGCCATATCGCCGCACATCGGCGGTTGACGCACCCTGCGGAAATGGGAAATCTGTTCAAAGTGCTGGGGCTTACCGCGCCTCAGGCCGCACCACCCGCAGGATTGGAAACCGGTCCCACATGACGCTAGAAATCATCACGTCCGACGCATTGGCCCCTTTGCGCCACGGGTTCTTTACCCGTCGCGGCGGGGCGTCATCAGGAGTGTTTGCGGGGCTGAACTGCGGCACTGGCAGTTCGGACCAATCCGAGATCGTGATGATCAACCGCAACCGCGTTGCCGAAACCATGGGTGTGGCACCGGACCACCTGCTGGGGGTGCATCAGGTCCATTCGGCAGACGTCATCACCGTGGACGCCGCCATGGCGGACAAACCCAAAGCCGATGCGCTTGTGACCAAAACGCGGGGCCTTGCCCTGTCGGTGCTGACAGCTGACTGCCAGCCTGTGCTTTTTGCCGATGCAGAGGCGGGCGTAATCGGTGCTGCACATGCAGGCTGGCGCGGCGCGCTGGACGGTGTGCTGGACGCGACAGTGGACGCGATGGAGACCTTGGGCGCCCAGCGCGCCAACATTACCGCCGTGATTGGCCCTTGCATCGGGCAGGCCGCTTATGAGGTCGGGCCCGAGTTCTTTGACAGTTTCATGGCCGAAGACGAAGGCGTCGCACGCTTTTTTGCCCAAGGCAAAGAGGACCGCCTGCAGTTCGACCTTGCAGGCTTTGGCCTGAGCCGCCTGCGGGCAGCGGGCGTGGGCCACGCGGAATGGACCCGCCACTGCACCTATAGTGATCCCGACCGCTTCTATTCCTATCGCCGCACAACCCATGCCAAAGAGGCGGACTACGGGCGGCTGATCGCCGCGATCACGCTATAACCCGAGGGAGCTGCGGACAGGCCCGCTTTGAAATGGCCTCAATTCGTATCGCATTTTACACCAAAGCGACAAAAAGCTGCCGCATTGGACCTGCATCTTCAATCTCAACCAAAGGTCAAAGACCTGTAACGAGCAGATTGAGGATACATCCATGAAGACGCGTTTTATCAAAAGCATCACCACCACCGCTTCCCAGACAGCGACACCGATGCCGTGGACGCGGGGCACTGTGCGGGCAGCCTTTATTGCCAAACGCAAACAGCCCGAGCCTCAGCGCAAGAGCGCCTGACCCCCAAAACACCCCATTCTGACAGTCAAAGACCGCCCTTGCGTTGATTCGCCGGGGCGGTTTCCCTTTTGAGATACAATTGTGGCGTATTGGGCCAATTTGCCCGAAACAAAACCTGTGGTTTTCGGTGAATTGACGCTAATTTCGTGCCCAATGTCCTTCAAACTTTGACAATGAGGCGGAAAAAGGGCGAATTGGTCCTTGTTAAAGACATGAAATGAACAAGCCGCACGTTCCGTGCTTGTCGGTGGGGACCGACACGGATGTGACACCTGAGAGAAAAGGTACGCACATGACACCGACCGTTGCCACGACATCGCGCCACGCCATGACGCGCAATGCCCGCTCTGGCTTTGACCTGACATCCGCCGGACCCTCCAACGGCGATGTCGGGGCAGCACCTGCCATGGAGACGCGCAGCTTTGAGGTCGCGGCACTACGCTCGGACGGCTCTCTCTATGTTGGTCAGGACAAAGCGCCCGCGCTACCCTTGTTCGAAAGCGCCTTTGCCGCCTTTGCACGGGGCACTCTGATCCAGACGGTTCACGGCGAAGTCGCCATCGAGGACCTTCAGCCCGGCGACATGATCAACACCTCTTCGGGGGAGCCGGCAGAGCTGATCTGGATCGGCTCCAGCACCTTTGTGCCTGCCGATGCAGGGCGCCGGATGCCCTTGATCCGCATCATGCCTGACAGCTTTGGCCAGTCGCGGCCAAGCTCGTTCCTGACAGTGGGTCCTGCCGCCCGTGTCCTGCATACACCGCACCGCTTGCGGGCCGAGTCCGGTGGCGCACGCATGCTGACGCCGGTGGCCGAGTTCGTCGATGGTGTGAACGTCATTGAAGTGGTGCCGCCCACGCCTGTGCGTCTGTTCCACTTGTGCCTGACACGCCATGCCGCCATTCAGGCAGGCGGGATCGAGATGGAGACATTCCACCCAGGTGCCGCCGCGACGCAAAGCGTGTCTCACAGTTTGCGCGATCGCTTTTTGGGGATGTTCCCGCAAATCGGCCATATCAGCGACTTTGGCCCCCTTGCGCACCCACGCGCACCGGACGCCGCCGAAGAGATCATTATCTAGGGTCAGGCGTCTTTTTGCAGACGCGCTTCCAGCACATCAAACGGCACACCGGGGTCATCCTTGGCGCCGCGGATCACCAAAGACGTCTTGACGCTGGCGACATTTGGCGTGGTCAAAAGCTGGCCTGTCAGGAAGCTTTGGAAGCTGGACAGGTCCGGTGCCACGCATTTCAGGATGAAATCCACTTCGCCGTTCAACATGTGGCATTCGCGGACCAAAGGCCAACTGCGGCACATCTGCTCGAACGCGCTCAGGTCCACCTCGGCCTGGCTGGCAAGGCCGACCATCGCGAACACCTGCACTTCGAAGCCCAGTTCGCGTGCATCCACGTCGGCGTGGTAGCCTTTGATATAACCCTGTTCTTCCAGCGTACGCACACGGCGCAGGCAAGGGGGGGCTGAGATGCCAACGCGCTTGGCCAATTCCACATTGGTCATCCGCCCGTCCGCCTGCAATTCAGCAAGAATTTTTCGATCAATCGGATCTAGTCGTGTCCCAGCCATAGGCCCCTCACTGGTTTTGCGATTCTTATAGCAGGGGCTGCGCTATGCGCAATAATATTTCGCGCAAGCGCAACATTCTTTCTGGCATATTAGAAAATCCAATAAAATCAGTGGCGTTTCACACCGCAGCCTACCCGTCACACCCACGGCACCGGGGGTTTAAGCGCCCTGCCCCAACCGCTATATCCATCGCAACGACACATCACACCCCGGGGGCACCACATGGGCGAGACACGGAAAACCAAAGCGCTGATCATCGGCTCCGGCCCTGCAGGCTATACCGCCGGCGTCTACGCCAGCCGCGCAATGCTGGAGCCGATCCTCGTGCAAGGCATCGAACCCGGTGGTCAACTGACCACAACCACCGAAGTCGAAAACTGGCCCGGTGATAGCGAAGTGCAAGGCCCCGATCTGATGATCCGGATGGAAGAGCATGCCAAGGCCATGGGCACCGAAGTGATTGGCGACATCATCACCGATCTGGACCTGTCGAGCCGGCCGTTCAAGGCCCATGGCGACAGCGGCACCACCTATGTGGCGGACGCGGTGATCCTTGCCACGGGTGCCCGCGCCAAATGGCTGGGGCTTGAAACCGAAGAGAAGTTCAAAGGCTTTGGCGTCAGCGCCTGCGCCACCTGCGACGGCTTCTTTTATCGCGGCCAAGAGATTGTCGTGATCGGTGGCGGTAACACGGCGGTGGAAGAGGCGTTGTTCCTGACCAACTTCGCGTCCAAAGTCACTCTGGTGCACCGTCGCGACGAATTGCGCGCCGAAAAAATCCTGATCAACCGGTTGGAAAAGAACCCCAAGATCGAGCCGCTGTGGTTCCATGAAATGGTGGAGGTCTACGGCACCGACGCGCCTTTGGGGGTCGAAGGCATCAAGGTCAAAAGCACTAAGACCGGCGAAATCACGGACATCCCCTGCAAAGGTGTCTTTGTTGCCATCGGCCACGCGCCTGCCAACGAATTGGTCAAGGACGTGCTGGAGACGCACATGGGCGGCTACGTTGTAACGAAGCCTGACAGCACAGAAACTTCCATTCCGGGCGTCTTTGCGGCGGGCGATCTGACGGATCACAAATACCGGCAAGCGGTTACCTCAGCCGGCATGGGCTGTATGGCCGCCCTTGAGGCGGAGCGGTTCCTCGCGGAGAATGAGTAAACGTTTCCAAAGGAATGCGACGTGAGTAAAGACGCGACAGCCAACACTATTGCCGCCGTCAGCGCCCTGATTGCAGCGTCGGCGATCTTGATTGGCGTCGTTACAAGCTGGTCGGACAGAACGGCC
>CALAIJ010000133.1 GCA_937923365.1 uncultured Sulfitobacter sp. | reverse complement strand
TTGCCAGTTTACAGCAAGGTCACAGACATCGTTAAAACCCACCAGAAAGGTCCGTGGAGCACGTTTCTTGGAGATGAAGATCACTATGTCAGGATCACGCGCGAGATTGACGTTGATCACCGCTTTAAACTGATGAATTTCTTCTACCTG
Source organism: uncultured Sulfitobacter sp. (assembly GCA_937923365.1). Classification (GTDB taxonomy): domain Bacteria; phylum Pseudomonadota; class Alphaproteobacteria; order Rhodobacterales; family Rhodobacteraceae; genus Sulfitobacter. The sequence goes on along the minus strand of CALAIJ010000133.1, from coordinate 16,889 downwards.
TCTGACCGCCAGTTTGGCTCCATCATCAACCTTGGAACTTCTGCGTTCGAAGGCGTTCACTTACATGCCGTCATCCGACAAACATTCGGTATTGGCACGGTGCGCACCAACAATCGCGTCGTTTGTGCGGCTTTCCCAGACCCCATTTGCTTGCAGCTTGATCTGCCGTCTGCCGCACGCGGGATAATCTGTGACATTCTGGGCTTTGCGTCAGCTGATCGGCCGCTTTTTTTCCAACGGGTTTACGTGCCGGCGCATGCAGATCCAATGGAATTCAGAGAACTGCGGCCACAGTAGGAACCGGTCGCAGGATGAATGGGTCCTGACTCTAGGACTTGGAAGTTCCCGACTTTGTGCGCAAAGGCGCGCTACCGTCGCGCGTTCCAGCTAAGTGAAGCGTGTTTGCGGGTATAGAACTCACCCATCAGGCCGACCATCAGACAGACGATACCGACCCACACCGCATACTCCCAATCGCTGTAGCGCGGGTTGTAGTTCAGGAAGGCGAAGCCCCGTGCCTGATCAATACAGTGAAACAACGGGTTCCAGTCAAACATTGCGATCATGTAACCGGGCAGCATGTTGGCCACGAACATCTTGCCGGACGCAATCATGTTGGCGCGTTGGTAGATCTGGCTGAAGATGCTGACAAAGGTCGGGAACCACGGCTTGACCGCCAGCAGCACCATGCCCAACGCGCAGCCCGTAAACCACGCCAGCAGCATCATGCCAAAGGTGCCGACGGGCTGGTCAATCGTGATCTGCACAAAGGCCACGTGGTACACAAACAGGATCGCTGCCGCTGACAGGACCTGCACGTAAAGCGCGCCCAAAGCCGCCGAAAGGATCGCCACAATGGTGGTCATCGGCGCGTGCTGCATCATCGGGCTAGCCGGCCCTTCAGAGCCGGACACAGCCCCCATCGCCTTGATATGCGTCAGGTAAAGGAAAATGCCCGACATGATGTACAGCAGAAAGTCGCCACGCAGCGCCGCACCGCGCATGCCAAGGATCGAGAACATCACATAGAACGCCAGAACAAACAGCACCGTCTGCAGCATGTTCAGCGCAATCGCGATAAACGCGTTGCCGTGTTGCTTGCGGATCGAGCGCACGATCGAATGATAGACAAGCTCCGCCATGGCCAAGGCAGAGCTAAAACCGCTCTGCGGTTTGCGCGATGATTGATACATGGGGCTTCTGCTTCCTTGCGATCTACTCAAATATACACGGAATTCTTGCTGTTCCGTTAGCCCCGCAGCATAAGGGGAACAAACGTATCAATCAATCAAAGCAAAGGGTTTGGCCCAAATGGACTATCAAAAACTGGTGAGTGTGATGCGAACGCTCTCTTTGCAGGCCGGTGACAAGATCATGGAGATCTACGGGCAAGATGATTTCGGGGTCGAAGCCAAATCAGACGACAGCCCCGTCACCGCCGCAGACAAGGCCGCCGATGCGATCATCTCCGAAGGTTTGCGCGATGCCTTTCCCGATGTCATGCTGGTCACCGAGGAACAGGCCGCCACCCACAGTGCGCAAGGCGATACGTTTCTGATTGTTGATCCGCTGGATGGCACCAAAGAGTTCATTCACCGTCGTGGTGATTTCACGGTCAATATCGCCTTGGTAGAGGGCGGCGTGCCCACTCGCGGCGTTGTCTATGCGCCTGCCAAGGGGCGGATGTTCTTCACGCTGGCTGATGGGACATCCGTCGAGGAAACAGGCGATCTGGCCAAGGATCAGATCGGTGCGACCAAGGCCATAACCGTCTCAGACGCGGACAATGCAGCGCTTTTGGTCGTCGCCTCCAAATCGCACCGCGATCAGGCCACTGATGACTACATAGGCAAGTATGCCGTCAAGGATACGAAAAGCGCCGGATCCTCGCTCAAGTTCTGCCTGATCGCCACCGGCGAGGCTGATGTCTACCCCCGCGTAGGGCGCACGATGGAGTGGGACACCGCCGCAGGGCATGCCGTGCTGAACGGGGCCGGAGGCGCTGTCGTGCGCTTTGATGATCACAGCCCGCTGACATACGGCAAGGCAGATTTTGCCAATCCGTTCTTTATCGCCTACGCGCCTTCCGTCGAACTGAAGCCCGCCTGATGTCGGTCCTGATCGCCATCCCCACGCGCTATGCCTCCACCCGTTATCCTGGCAAACCCCTGGCCCCCCTTAAGGGTGCCTCGGGCCAGTCACGCAGTCTGATCGAGCGGTCATGGCGCGCCGCGATGGAGGTGCAGGGCGTCGACCGCGTTGTCGTTGCTACCGACGACACCCGCATCAAGGACGCGGCAGAGGCATTCGGTGCCGAGGTGGTCATGACGTCTGAGGATTGCGCCAACGGAACAGAGCGCTGCGCCGAGGCGCATACCGCGCTGGGCAGCGGCTATGACATCGTGGTCAACCTGCAAGGCGACGCGCCTCTGACGCCGCATTGGTTCATCGAGGACCTTGTACAGGGTCTGAAAGGCGCCCCCAAGGCCGAGATCGCAACACCCGTTTTGCGCTGCGATGGGGAGACGCTGAATTCCCTGCTGGCGGATCGCAAGGCCGGACGCGTTGGCGGCACAACGGCAGTTTTTGCGACAGACAACACGGCGATGTATTTCTCCAAAGAGGTGATCCCGTTCACGTCAAAGCCCTATTTAGAGACTGATATGACGCCCGTGTTCCACCACGTCGGCGTTTATGCCTACCGCCCCGATGCGCTGGCGGCCTACCCGTCGTGGCCCACCGGTCCGCTTGAGACCCTCGAAGGGCTGGAGCAGTTGCGCTTTATGGAAAACGGCCGCGCCGTCCTTTGTGTCGAAGTCGAAGCCAAAGGCCGCGCATTCTGGGAATTGAACAACCCCGAAGATGTGCCACGCATCGAATCCATGATGGCACAAATGGGCGTTGAATGAGCGATCTGCCCGTCAGCATTGTCGTCGTCAGTCGTGGGCGTGCTGGCGCGCTGACACGGTGCCTGTTGGGGATTTCCCAACTGCAATACGGCGCTTTCGAAGTGGTGGTTGTGGCTGACCCCGAAGGGATTGCCGCGGCCCGCACCATGCCTTTCGCAGAGACCCTCAAGCTGGAAACATTCGACGAGGCCAACATCTCGTGCGCGCGGAACATCGGGATCACGCGTGCAGCCGGAGAGGTCGTGGCCTTTATCGATGACGACGCCGTGCCAGAACCGCAATGGCTGCGCTATCTGACCGCCCCTGCCGCGCAGCGGGATGTGGCGGCGATGGGCGGGTTTGTGCGCGGGCGCAACGGTATCTCTTTCCAGTGGAAGGCGCGCAGTCTGGACGCAGGCGGTGAACCAGCGCCTTTGGAGGTGGATAGCAAACAGCCCAGCGTTCTGACCCCGCCCAAAGGCCGCGCCATCAAGACCGAAGGGACCAACATGGCGTTCCGGCGCGATGTGCTGGTGCAACTGGGCGGCTTTGATCCGGCGTTCCATTACTTTCTGGACGAGACCGATTTGAATATGCGTCTGGCGCGCGCAGGCCATGCCACTGCGATTGTGCCTCTGGCCGAAGTGCATCACGGCTTTGCTGCCAATGCCACGCGCAGTTCTCATCGCGTGCCGCGTGATCTGTTCGACATCGGGGCAAGCTGGGCCGTGTTTCAGCGCAAGCACCTGCCAGAAGCAGAGCGCCCCGCGCAATGGAAACGCCTGCGCGCCGAACAACGACAGCGGCTTGTGCGCCACATGGTGCAAGGCGGGTTGGAGCCGCGCGATGTGCGGCGGTTGATGCGGCGGCTGGACGCGGGCTTTGACGACGGGAAAACCCGTGCACTGGCAACTGGCGGCCTGCCCGCGCATCCGGCAGAGGCATTCAAACCCTTCCCCGTTAGTGTGCGCAGCAGTGACGTGATCGCAACCCGCCCGCTGAGGGCTGGAAAAGCCCGACAAATCGCCGCCGATAGGGTGAAAAACGGAGAGATTGTCACCGTGTTCAATTTTTCACGTACAGCTATCTACCACCAGTTGTCGTTTGGTGCTGATGGTGTATGGGTGCAACGCGGCGGCTTTTTTGGTAAGAGTGTCAGAAATCAGCCCTATTTTCGCGCTACTACGTGGGCGCGCAGGGTCAAAAAAGAACGTGCCCGTGTTGCTTTGCAGCGTGGGTTGCGTTGAAACTAATCCAATATTCGCTTCGTTAGCGAAGTAATAACTCAAGAATGTGTACGAGGTAGTCATGAAGAAGAAGGTTACAAAGGCGATTTTTCCGGTTGCCGGGATGGGGACGCGGTTTTTGCCGGCGACCAAGTCTGTGCCGAAGGAGATCATGACCCTCGTTGATCGCCCATTGGTGCAATACGCCATTGATGAGGCCCGTGAGGCGGGCATCAAGGAATTCATCTTTGTCACCTCGCGCGGCAAAGGCGCGCTTGAGGACTACTTTGACCACGCCCCGCAGTTGGAACAGGAACTGCGCAAAAAGGGCAAGGACGAGCTGCTTGAGACCCTGCAAAGCACCAACATGGACAGCGGTGCCATCGCCTACATCCGCCAGCACAAGGCGCTGGGTCTGGGCCACGCCGTCTGGTGCGCGCGCCGCCTGATCGCTAATGAACCCTTTGCCGTGATGCTGCCCGACGACGTGATCGCGGGCGAGACGTCATGCCTCAAACAGATGGTCGAGGCCTATGCTGAAACCGGGGGCAACATGGTTGCCGCAATGGAGGTGGAGCCGCAGCATGCGTCATCCTACGGTATGCTCGACGTGGCAGAGGACATGGGCCAGTTGGTCAAGGTGCGCGGCATGGTCGAAAAGCCCAAGACCGAGGACGCGCCCTCCAACCTTGCCGTCATTGGCCGCTATATTCTTGAGCCATCGGTGCTGCGCAACCTTAACCAGATCAAGTCCGGTGCAGGCGGCGAGGTGCAACTGACCGACGCCATCGCCCGCGACATCGAGCAAGAGAACAACGTCTACGGCTACCGCTTCCGCGGCCAGCGTTTCGACTGCGGCTCCAAGTCCGGTTTCCTGCAGGCGACCGTTGCCTTTGGTCTGGCGCGGGATGATCTGCGCGACGATCTGCAAGCCTATCTGCAAAGCGTGATGCAGGTTGACAAAGCGGCCGAGTAGACACCCATGAGCACAATTCTGGTCACAGGTGGGGCGGGCTACATCGGGAGCCACGCGTGCAAAGCGTTGGCCGAAGCAGGTCATACACCGGTCACGTTCGACAACCTTGAAACCGGCTGGCGTGACGCCGTTAAATTCGGGCCCTTCGCCCAAGGCGATCTGTTGGACCGCGCGCGGCTGGACGAAGTCTTTGCCGAATTTCAGCCCGACGCCGTCATGCATTTTGCGGCCCTTAGCCAGGTCGGGGAAAGCATGTCGCACCCCGGAAAATACTGGCGCAACAATGTCGCGGGATCATTGAACCTGATCGAAGCGGCGGTTGCGGCCGGGTGCAAGAACTTCGTCTTCTCCTCCACCTGCGCCACTTACGGCGATCAGGACAATGTCGTGCTGGACGAGAATTCAGCGCAATATCCCATCAACGCCTATGGCGCTTCCAAACGCGCCATCGAAGATATCCTGCGCGATTTCGAGGCGTCGGACGGCTTGCGGCATGTGATCTTTCGCTACTTCAATGTTGCAGGCGCCGACCCCGACGCAGAAGTCGGAGAGTTCCACCAGCCAGAGACACATCTGATCCCGCTGATGCTGGACGCGATTGACGGCAAGCGCGATGCGCTCACGATTTTTGGCACGGATTACGACACGCCAGACGGCACCTGCATCCGCGACTACGTGCACGTCTGCGATCTGGTGGACGCCCATGTGCTGGGTCTCGATTGGCTTGCGCATGGCAAGGAAAGCCGCGTGTTCAATCTGGGCACCGGGTCGGGTTTTTCTGTGCGCGAGGTCATCGACCACAGCCGCGAGGTTACCAACCGCGAGGTACCCTTTACCGAAGGACCGCGCCGTGCAGGCGACTGCACCAAGCTGGTGTCAGGATCGACCCGCGCCGAGGCAGAGCTGGGGTGGAAACCCACACGCTCCACGCTCAAGCAGATGATCACCGATGCGTGGCGCTGGCATCAGTCCGGCCACTATGATGGCTAAGCCACGCCTTCTGGACCTGACCCGCAGCCTGCGCAGGGCGGGGCGGGTTGCCACAGGGGTTGATCGGGTCGAGCATGCCTATCTCACACGTTTTCTGGTCGATGATGTGCCTGTCTACGGGATAGCCCGCACGCCGTTGGGTTATCTGCTGTTGGACCGCGCCGGGCTGGCGCAGTTTGCCAAGCAACTGGATGGTGCGGCCCCGTGGGGCAAGCCCGCGTTGCTGTCACGACTGGTGCGGGGGCGCAGCGACACCGCGAAACGCGCCGAAAGCGATCTGCGGCGCAGCGCCATCGCACGGGCACGGCGCGGGCGTTTGCCGCAGATGTTGGCGGACCATTTCGCGGCAGGTGTCGACTATTACAATGTCGGGCACTCCAACCTGACAGATCGGATGCTGCGTGGCGTCAAGAAGGTTGGCAAACTGCATGTGATGATCCATGACGTGATCCCGCTGGAGTATCCGCAGTATCAGCGCCCTGGCACGGTTGAGCCCTTTCGCAAGAAGGTGAAACTGGCCGGACAATACGCGGACAGGATGATTTACAACTCTGCGGACACCAAGACCCGGACAGAGGCGATCTTGCAGGGCTGGGGCCATGTGCCAGAGGCGATTGTTGCCCATTTGGGAACAATGCCGCCTGTGCCGGATGCCTCCCAACTGCCCGAAGGTCTGCCGCCAAAGGGGCCGTACTTCGTGACCGTCAGCACCATCGAGCCGCGCAAGAACCATGCCTTTCTGCTGGATATCTGGGACGCGCTGGGCGCGGATGCGCCCCCCCTGCTGATCTGCGGGAATCGGGGCTGGAACAACGACGCGGTCTTTGCCCGATTGGACAAACTACCTGCAAATAGCCCTATTCAAGAGGTTTCCGGCCTGAATGATGCGGCCCTTGCTGCCTTGGTGCAAGGGGCGACAGGCAGCCTGTTCCCAAGCTTTGCCGAAGGGTTCGGATTGCCTCCTGCGGAAGCGCTGATGCTGGAAACGCGTGTTTTATGCAACGATTTGCGGGTGTTGCACGAGTTCTTGGGCGAAAAACCCGTTTACGCAGACGTCAACGACCGCTATCAATGGATCACGACCATAATGAGTTGGGTACAAAACCCGCAAATCGCGCAGGCATCATTGAAATTTTCAGCCCCTACTTGGGACGATCACTTCAAGACCGTGTTAAGGTTAAGATGATAGCGCAGAAACAATGCGGGATTGTACCAGAGGTAGAGGACGGGTTTGGGTTTAGTCCAATCATATCGGCTTCGGCTGCAGCGGAAACGCTGGCGTATTCGCGCGTTTCGTAAACGCCGCGAGCTGAAATCTGTTGCCAACCGGACGGGACAGATCAAGTCCGACGATATCCTGTGCTTCTCAACCTTGCGGAACGAGCGGATCAGGTTGCCCTATTTCCTTGAGTATTATCGCGAGCAGGGCGTCGGCCATTTCTTTATCGTGGACAATGACAGCGACGATGGGTCGCTGACCTACCTGATGGACCAGCCGGACGTCTCCGTCTGGACCACAAAGGCCAGCTACAAACGCGCGCGGTTTGGTGTTGACTGGCTGAACTGGCTACAGATGAAGCATGCCCACGGGCATTGGACGCTGACGGTCGACCCTGATGAGTTCCTTGTCTACCCGTTCTGCGATACGCGGCCTTTGCGTGCGCTGACCGACTGGCTAGACGCGTCCTCGATCAAGTCGTTCTCTGCCATGTTGCTGGACATGTATCCCAAGGGCCCGCTGGATGAGCAGCCCTATCGCGCCGGCCAGAACCCCATGGAGATTGCCAGCTGGTTTGACAGTGGCAACTACACCATTTCGCGCAACTACAAGTTTGCCAATCTGTGGATTCAGGGCGGGCCGCGCAGCCGCGTGTTCTTTGCCGATGCACCAGAAAAAGCGCCCGCGCTGAACAAGGTGCCTTTGGTCAAATGGGACAAAAAGTACGCCTATGTCAGTTCAACGCATATGCTGCTGCCACGCGGATTGAACCAGGTTTACGACGAATGGGGCGGGGAGAAAGCCAGCGGCGTGCTGTTGCATGCCAAGTTCCTTGATACCTTCAGCGCCAAAGCCAAAGAGGAGCTGGAGCGCGGGCAGCACTATGCCGCGTCGGTCGAATACAAGGCCTATGCGGAGCAGATCAAGGACGACCCACAACTGTGGTGCAAGTGGTCAGAGCGCTATATCAACTGGCGCCAGCTTGAGATTCTGGGTCTGATGTCCAAAGGAAACTGGGCATGAGCAGCGTCGGTATCGTCATGCTTGTGCACACTGCTCTTGGTCGCGCCGAGCAAGTCGCCCGCCATTGGTCCGCCGCCGGATGCCCCGTCGTGCTGCATGTGGACAAGATGGTGCCCAAGCGTCAATACGATGCCTTTGTTGCCTCGGTCGCTGATCTGGCCAACGTGCAGTTTTGCAAACGCTATCGGTGCGAGTGGGGCACATGGGGCATTGTCGCCGCCTCGCAGGCCGCGTCCGAGATGATGCTGGCCAGCTTTCCCGATGTGCGCCACGTCTATCTTGCGTCCGGGTCCTGTTTGCCGCTGCGCCCTGTCGAGGAACTGATCGACTATCTGCATGCGCGGCCCACCACCGACTTTATCGAAAGTGCGACGACAGCGGATGTCCCCTGGACTGTTGGTGGTCTGGACGAAGAACGCTTTACCCTGCGGTTCCCTGTCTCGTGGAAGCGCAATCGCTATCTGTTCGACCGGTTTGTGGAAATCCAGCGCAAACTGCGCCTGAAACGCAAGATGCCCAACGGGATTGTCCCGCACATGGGGTCGCAGTGGTGGTGCCTCTCGCGGCGCACTTTGTCGGCCATTCTGCAAGATCCCGAGCGCAAGACCTATGACCGTTTCTTCCGCCATGTCTGGATCCCTGACGAGAGCTACTTCCAGACCCTTGCGCGCCTCTATTCCAGCAAGATCGAAAGCCGGTCGCTGACCCTGTCCAAGTTCGATTTTCAGGGCAAGCCGCATATCTTTTACGATGATCACTTGCAGTTGCTGCGTCGGTCCGACTGCTTTGTGGCACGGAAGATCTGGCCTCATGCCAGCCGCCTTTATGATGCGTTCCTGACGGATATTGCAGGTGCGATGAAACGGACAGAACCGAACCCGGGCAAGATTGACCGTATCTTTGCCAAGGCGGTTGAACGGCGGACGCGGGGACGCGCTGGCCTTTACATGCAAAGCCGCTTTCCCAATGAGGATTGGGAGAACGGTGTCAGTGCCGCTCCCTATTCGGTGTTTCAGGGGTTTACCGAACTCTTTGATGACTTCGAGCCGTGGCTGGCCAAGGCGACAGGCGCGCGGGTGCATGGGCATCTTTTCGCCCCAGACCGGGTCGAGTTTGCCGACGGGCAGACGGCCATCAATGGCGCGCTGAGCGATTCCGCCGCCGCGCGCGATCACAACAGCAAGGCGTTTCTGGCCAATCTGATCTGGAACACCCGTGGCGAACGGCAGTGCTTCCAGTTCGGGCCAAACGACGCTCAGGACATCGTATGGCGGATCGCCAAAGACCCCAATGCGCAGATATCCGTCATCACAGGTGCCTGGTCCGTGCCCCTGTTCCGGTCCAACCTCAACTTTGAGGATATTCGGGCGCTGGCCGCCAAACTGCAAAAGATCGAAGCGGATCATATGGATGTTCTGCGCTCACCCCATGCCAAGGCGCGTGTGCGCATCTGGACCATGGCCGAGTTTATCGAAGCACCGATGGAGCCGTTGCAAGCCATCCTTGACGAAATCGGGCGTACCAAATTGCGGCGTCTGTCCGAGGCGCCCAAGATGGTTGATCTTAGCGGCTTTGGCCAATTCTTGCAGAACCTCAAGAATCAGGGAATGCATCCCTATCTTATGGGTGACTTCCCCGCCGAGCGTGGTGTTGAAGTGGCCCCAAAACCCACACGCAAACCTTATCTGGTGCAGTAGAACATGAGCGACACATTCGATCACTTCGTGGTCTTCGCAGAGATGCGCACAGGCTCCAATTTTCTCGAGGCGAATTTGAATGCGTTTGACGGGATCAGCTGTCTGGGAGAGGCGTTCAACCCGCACTTCATGGGCTATCCACAGTCGGATCCCATCCTTGGCGTCGATCTTGAGGCGCGCAATGATGATCCCATGACGCTGCTGCGTGCCGTCAAAGGGGCCCGCGATACGATGGCGGGTTTCCGGTATTTCCACGACCATGATCCGCGGGTGTTCGACACCATCGTGGACGACCCCAAATGCGCCAAGATCGTGCTGACCCGTAACCCTGTCGAAAGCTACATCAGTTGGAAGATCGCGCAGGAAACCGGGCAGTGGAAATTGACGGACATGAAAGCGCATAAACCCGGTCAGGCCACCTTTGACGCCGAAGAATTTCAAGCGCATCTGGAGGCTTTGCAGGCGTTTCAGATCACCCTGCTGAACCGGTTGCAGCGCAGCGGGCAGACCGCGTTCTATGTCGCCTATGAAGACCTGCAAAGCGTCGAGGTCATGAACGGGCTCGCGCGATATCTGGGCGTTGATGAGACCCTCGAAGGTCTGGATACCAAGCTCAAGAAGCAAAACCCCAGCCCTGTTTCAGCCAAAGTGCGCAACTATGATGAGATGCTGGGACAACTGGCAAAGCTCGACCGTTTTGACCTGACCCGCACCCCCAATTTCGAGCCACGGCGGGGGCCGGCCGTGCCCACCTATGTGGTCGCGGCAGAGGCGGGTCTGGCCTATCTGCCGCTCCGCTCTGGCCCGCAAGATCAGGTGATGGACTGGATGGCAGCCCTTGACGGTGTTGGCCGTGATGCCTTGCAGACTAAGCTTAGCCAAAAAGATCTGCGGCAGTGGAAACGCAAACACCCGGGCTTTCGCAGTTTCACGGTGTTGCGTCATCCGGTTGCGCGGGCGCATGACGCGTTTTGCCGCCACATCCTGACCACGGGCAAGGGCAGCTATCCGCAACTGCGCGGCACGATGATCCGGCGCTACAAACTGCCGATCCCGCCAGAAGGGCCGGATGCCAGCTATGATCTGGCCGCACACGAAGAGGCGTTCATCGCTTTCCTGCGGTTCCTCAAGGGTAACCTGACAGGCCAGACGGCCATCCGTGTCGATGCGTCCTGGTGCACACAAGCACAGGCGTTGCAGGGGTTCGGGGAATTGGCGCTTCCTGACCTGATCATGCGCGAGGATGATCTGGCCGAAGACCTTGCGACACTCGCGCGGAAAGTCGGCTATGATACATCGCCTGCGCTGGGCGACGCCGCACCCGATCAGCCGTTCGCATTGGCCGATATCTATAACGAGCGGATTGAGAAGCTGGTATCCGAAGCCTACCAACGCGACTACGTCACATTCGGGTTTAATGACTGGCGTTAAGCTGCCTGAACGGATTGCTCTTCAGTCAGGATCGCATACAGCGTGGCCGCGTCAGGGTTCGCACGCAGTTTGTTGCAGATCGTGCTGTTGCGCAGTGTGCGGCTGACCAGTGCCAGCGCCTTGAGATGCTCTACGCCCGCGTCCACAGGGGCGAACAGGGCAAAGGCCAGATCCACCGGCTGGCGGTCGGGCGATGAGAAATCTACCGGCTTGTCGAGGACAACAAAAGCGCCGCAGACATCCTCTAGCCCTTCAAGACGGGCGTGGGGCAGGGCCACACCGTGGCCGACACCTGTCGGCCCCAGTGATTCGCGTGTGTTGAGCGCTTCGACAACCATGTCAGCCTTGAGGTCGTAGGCATGCTCGACCAAGTCGCCGATGTCTTGCATCAGCCGCTTCTTGCTGGAGGCTGCAGTTAATACTTTCACCGCTTCCGGCTTGAGAAGTTTTGCAAATTCCATGTCGTCCGCTCTGGCGTTCGGGCGCTTACGCGCCCTTTTGTTTCACGAAGGATCAATCCAGCCGATGTTTCCGTCCTCGCGGCGGTACACGACGTTCACGTCCTTGTCTTGTCCCTCTTTGCGGAACATTAACACAGGTGCGCCTGACAATTCCATCTGCATTACCGCTTCTCCGACAGACAATGTTGCGATTTTCGTCTGCATTTCAGCAATAATCATAGGTTGAAGTGTCTCTGGCTCCTGCGTCTCAGAATCGCTTTCGGAGGCGAGGATATAGGACGAAGCGCCGCCAAGTTCAACGGGTTCTGCGCGGGCACGGTGATGGTCTTTGAGGCGGCGTTTATAGCGGCGCAGCTGCTTTTCCATTTTTTCACAGCAGTCGTCAAAAGATCCATAAATATCAGCGTTGTGCGCCTTTGCAGAGGCGGTCAGTCCGGTTGAGAGATGCACTGTTGCCTCGCAGACAAACTCGTGACCCGACTTGGAAAACACTACATTCGCATCCGTTGGACGTTCTGCGTATTTCGCAACCGCGACCCCGAGTTCTGATTTGACGTGGGTTTGCAGGGCTTCGCCGATGTCGATCTGTTTTCCGCTGATTTGGTACCGCATAGGTTCTCCTTCTTTGTGGTTTCTGAACAGCGCAAAGACACCACATTTGTGGTGTTCAAAAGTGTTCAGACGCAGGGAAATGGCATTGGGTTCAGGTTGTTTTTCACCATGCCTTGGCAGGAAGGCCGACGCAGGATGATACAGGAACGCAATGTTGCCATTCTTCAATCAGGCCGCGAAATCATTGAAAAGTCAACGGTTAACGCGAAATTCATGCGCGGAAATCTGGTCGATTTTCAGGAAATACGAAAATTGTCGCCCAGATAGACGCGGCGTACATTCTCGTTTTGCACAACCTCGTCCGGGGTGCCGGACATCAGCACGCGGCCTTCGTGCAGGATGTAGGCGCGATCAACGATTTCCAGTGTTTCACGCACGTTATGGTCAGTGATCAGCACGCCAATTCCACGGGTCTTCAGGTCCGCCACCAGATGGCGGATGTCGCCCACACTGATCGGGTCCACCCCTGCAAAGGGTTCATCCAGCAGCAGATATTTTGGATCAGCCGCCAGACAGCGGGCAATCTCCACGCGGCGACGTTCGCCCCCCGACAAGGCCATCGCGGGCGCACGGCGCAAGTGTTCGATGGAGAATTCAGACAGCAGTTCTTCCAACCGTTCGCGGCGTTTGCGGCGGTTTGACACCGTAATGTCGAGGATCGCAGCGATGTTGTCTTGCACCGAAAGCCCGCGAAAGATGCTCATCTCCTGCGGCAAATAGCCGATGCCCAGTTGCGCACGGCGGTACATCGGCAAGGTTGTCACATCCTTGCCATCCACGGTGACAGAGCCGCCTTCAGGCGTCACAAGGCCAGCCACGGAATAGAAGGTCGTTGTCTTGCCAGAGCCGTTGGGACCCAGCAATGCCACCACTTCCCCGCGGTCCAGATGCATGGAGAAGTCGCGGATCACAGTCTTTTTGCGGTAGGACTTACGCAGGTGTTCGATGCGCAGCCCCGGCGCGCCGGAGCCTGCGATTTTTAGGTCGGGTCGTGCCATCAGTCGCCGCCACCCGACTGCAAGATCGTCCGCACGCGCCCCGACATACGAGCCGTGCCATCTGACAGACGCACCGACATGCGGTCAGCACTTAGCGCGCTGCGGCCTTGGGACAGCAGGACATTGCCCGACATCTCGATCGTGCCGCTGTCGATGGAATAGACAGCGCTTTCCGATTCCGCCGCATCAGGGCCAGAGACCAGCGTCACGCCGCCAGATGCTTCAAGCCGCTGAATGCCGTCAGTGTCACCACGGTAGACAACCAGCACGCGCGGCGCAGAAAGGCGCATATCGCCCTGACCAATCACCACATTGCCGGTAAAGATCGCCTTGCCGGTTTCCTGATCCACGGACAGATTGTCGGCGCTCATCTCGACCGGCAGGCCCGTGTCCTGACGGATTGTGCCAAAGGCCACGCCAGTGCCTTGCGCCAGCGTTGTGGTCGCGAATCCAAGCAGGAGAACGGGTAAAATGAGGAATTTCACAGGCTTACTCTTTCGGTTCTTGCGGGGTATATACCAGTTTCACACCATTTGTGAAAACCAATTGAGCATTGCCGCCGTTTTGCGGTTTGCTAAGCGTCATGCCGCCCGCTTTCAACTCTCCGGTGGGGCCGGTGCCCGTCACCTCGCCCGGCGCGTGTATGTCCAGCGACGAGAGGGTCGAAACAAAGGTCTCTGACCGCAGATTGTAGCCCGTCGACGTCTCAACCGTCACGTTGCCCGTCAGTTCCGCGCGGTTGGCTGCAATGTCGAAATGCGCGCGCTCTGCCACAAGGCTGATGCCGGTGCCACCAACTGTCTGAACCTCGGCACGGATGTCCTCCGCCTCGTTCGCTGTGCCTGCACCTTGCGGGGTGATCAGGCGCTCTGCGGAAAAGGAAATCTGGTCGCCATCCGCCGTGGTGCCCGAAAAGAAAGGGCCCGTGACTTGCTGGTCGCGCAGACGGTCCTGAATGTCCTTGTCTGCGAACGGGATCTGGCTTTGTGGATCAATATCGCGGGACAGCAAAAACAGAGTCGATAAAAGCGCCAGCGCAGTCAGCGGAAACAGGACCTTCAGCCAAGAGATCATCCGCGAGTAGCGGTCTGACGCCGCGCTCATCATCCAAGGCCTACACGCAGGCAATCATGGATATGCAACAGGCCCGCCAGTTGCGCAGGTGCGGCAGGATCCACCACCAAAAGACAGGTGATCTTGGCATTGGTCATGATGCCCACGGCCTTTTCCGCCAATGCTTCGGGCGGGATCGTCACGGGTGACGCGGTCATCACGTCGCGGGCCACCATGCCCGATAGAGTGTCCATGTGGCGGCTTAGATCGCCATTGGTGATGATGCCCGTCAACGCGCCATCCACGTCGGTCACGGCTGTCACACCAAAGCCCTTGGCGCTCAGTTCGGCCAGCACTTGGGCCATGGGCGCGTCCTCTGCCACGACTGGCACAGCATCGCCTGTGTGCATCAGGTCGGACACGCGGCTCAGCAAGGCACCCAGTTTGCCGCCCGGATGGAACTTGCGAAAATGCTCGGCGGTGAAGTCGCGGTTTTCCATCAAGGCCACGGCCAGCGCGTCCCCCATCGCCAGCGTCATCGTGGTGGAGGACGTGGGCACCACCCCCGTGCCACATGCTTCGCCCAAGCTGGGCAGTTGCAGAACCACGTCCGATTGGCGGCCCAAGGCACTGTCAGGACGGCTGGTCATGCCAATCAGCGGAATGGAAAAGCGGCGGGTGTAGATCAGCAGGTTTGCAAGCTCGGGTGCTTCGCCGGAGTTGCTGATGGCCAGCACCACGTCATCGTCAGTGATCATGCCCAGATCGCCATGGCTTGCCTCAGCGGGGTGCACGAATTGTGCGGGTGTGCCGGTGCTGGCCAGTGTTGCCGCGATCTTGTTGGCGATGTGGCCGGATTTGCCGATGCCTGTTACGGTCACGCGGCCACGGCATGTCTTCATCATGTCGATTGCCTCGCGAAAGCGGCCATCAAGGCTGTCTGCCAGGGCGGTCAGCGCGTCCGCTTCGGTGCGGATGACACGCCGCGCAGTATCCAGAAACGGCGTGCTCATGAATGGGCAAAGATATCGGTTTCGGGCCAGCCCAGCAGGTCCAGCTTTGCCCGCGTTGGCAGGAAGTCGAAACAGGTCTGCGCAAGCTCCATCCGGTCTTCGCGGGTCAGCATCTCGTTGAATTTCTCGCGCAGCTGGTGAAGATAGAGAACATCAGACGCCGCATAGTCGATCTGCGCCTGCGTCAATGTCTCTGCACCCCAATCACTGGATTGCTGTTGCTTGGAGATGTCCACGCCCAGCAGTTCCTGCAACAGTTTTGCCAGCCCGTGACGGTCCGTATAGGTGCGCACAAGGCGGCTGGCGATTTTGGTGCAATAGACCGGTGCGGTCAGCGCACCAAAGGCATTCAGCATCGCGGCAATGTCGAAACGGCCAAAGTGAAACAGCTTGAGGACCTCAGGGTCTTCCAGCAGCTTGCACAGGTTTGGCGCTTCGGTCTGGCCTTTGGCGATTTGCACCAGATGGGCCGTACCATCGCCCCCCGACAGTTGTACCACGCACAGGCGATCACGATGCGGGTTCAACCCCATCGTTTCACAGTCGATGGCCACCATGGGCCCCAGATCAAGGCCGTCCGGCAGATCGTTTTGATAAACTTGATGTGTCATATACCCCCTATAGCCCGCCCGCGCGCCATGGGAAAGCCGTGGCGTCAGAGAGGCTTAATCCTGCGCAATGTCCTGCAAACGGGGCCGCGGGTAGCGGGCCAGCAGATCAGCCACCAGCGTCAGGCATGTGTGGTAGTCGCCGTCAGGGTCTACCAGTCCGCGGGGCGGGGTGGGATGTTTCAGCACCAGCCGCCGCCAGTTGTGCACCACCAGACACCGCAACACAGCAATGTTCAGCGATGACATCTGCGCGGGTTCCGGCAGATGGGTCGTCAATGTCCCAAGGACATCCGCCAGCTTCGCATAGCTTGTCGCCATCCCCGAGGGGATCGCCATGGCTCGCATCCAAGAGGGTGCGGCACCCCCTGCAAAGACGGCAGCATCTGCGGGCGCGGTCAGGTCGGCGGCGCCCGCATAGATGTTCGGCAGCATTGGGATGAACCCGCGTGTGGTCATGTCACCCGCGGTCTTGTTGATATCAGGGTTCAGCATCACGATCTGCCAGTCTTCCTGTCCTGCCTGTGCCGAGGTGTAGATGCGCGGGCTGGCTTCACGGCTTTTGGCGCGGCCTTCTTCGCTTAGGCTGTGGTGGCTGATCCGGCCCGCCTTGGCAGAGATGATCCACCCGTCATTGCGCAAGCGGTGCAAAGCGACGCGGGCCGCCTCTGGCCGGACATCAAGTGCTGCCATG
>CALAIJ010000132.1 GCA_937923365.1 uncultured Sulfitobacter sp. | reverse complement strand
CGGGCCTCGTGAAAATCATCCCGGTCGAACCGCGTTTCATCAAAGAGGCAGATCAGGTCAATGTCGGAGGAATAATTCAGCTCCTGCGCGCCCATCTTGCCCATGGCCAGCACCGTCATGCCTGCGGCGTCGTGCAGATCGTCCAGCGTCATACCTGGCAATTTGCCACGGTTGATCTGCTGGGTCAGGCCTGCGCGCAACGCGGCCTGACAGGCGGCATCGGCATAATCGGTCAGCGCGCCTGTGACCTGCTCCAGTTCCCATGCGCCCGCCAGATCGGCCAGGGCTGCCATCAAGGCGACCCGCCGCTTGCCCTGCCGCAGATCCGGCCCGAGCGTTGGCGCATCATTGGCCGCCGCCTGCGCGATGACAGAGGCCACAGCCGCCTGCGGGTCCCCAACGGCCTCTTCCAGCCACGCGGCCTCTTTTTCCATCAGACCCAGCAGATAAGGCGCGGTTGAGGCGGCCGCGACGCAAAGCGCCTGCACCTCGGGCGGCAATGCACCAACCAAGGCCTGCGCGTCTGCCGCACGGCCCTGATGATAGATGCGCGGGACCCGCTTGATCTGACTGGAAAGAGCATTTGTCATCCCTCCAGCATTGCGGCACATTCGCCCCATGAGCAAGAGCCGCAAGCGCGTCTGCGCCACATTGCAAGCCGCAGGGATCACCCCCCGCATCGTAGAGACGACATTGGCGCGCACAGCGGCGGATGCTGCGACGGCCATCGGCTGCGCGGTCGACCAGATCGCAAAATCCATCATCTTTGCTGGCGCGCAGAGCGGCAAGGCCCTGTTGTTCGTGACCGCGGGCGGCAATCAGGTAGATGTGGCACGCGCCTCCGCTTTGGCAGGAGAGCCGCTAGGCAAAGCCGACGCGGCGCTGATCCGTGCGCAAACCGGTTTCGCCATTGGTGGCGTGGCCCCCATCGGGCACCTGACACCACCGCGCGCGTGGTTTGATCCGCGCCTGCTGGAGTTTGCCGAGGTTTGGGCTGCTGCGGGCACACCGCATCACGTTTTCGCGCTGCCTCCGGCACAGATGCAGGCCCTTTCGGGCGCGGAAGTGGCCCGATTTACGGCAAGATGACCGGCTCTAATTTCAGATTAAACACATTGAGATCAATGCCTTGCGTGAAAAATGTAAAAACCTTTCACATTATCTCTTGCAATCCCCGCCGCCATGGCCATTTTGATAGATGTAAAGGGCATTCACATTAACCGCCCTGCACCGCAGGGGCCGCGATCAGGCCCGCCACTTATAGAAAGGCTTGATGCACATGAACACCACATACCCCAATGCCGACTACGCCCCGCGCGGCTCTTGGTTGTCGCGCTCCGAAGGTTGGCTGGACGAAAAAGGCAAAGGCGCATGGATCGCCGCGATGGTCCTCGGCTTTATCTTCTTCTGGCCTGTCGGCCTCGCCCTTCTGATGTACATGATTTGGAGCAAACGTATGTTTACCGGAAAATCCTGCAGCCGCAGCACCGCGCGCCTCATGACAACGCGCACCACAGGCAACGCCGCTTTTGACGCCTACAAAGCCGACACGCTGCGCCGCCTTGAGGACGAACAGACCAACTTCGAGGACTTCCTGACACGTCTGCGCGAAGCCAAAGACAAGGCCGAGTTTGACCAGTTCATGGACGAACGCGCCAAGCGCACGGATGATACGGCCGACGCGCCAAAGAAACGGCCTGCATAATCTAGATGCCTTGCGGGCGCCCTGCGCGATCAGGGCGCCCGTTTTCAGCACATCCACACCTGAACAGGGACCAGGACCATGACAGTTGACGCCGAAAACAACGCCCCAGACGGTACCGGGCACGCGCAAATGCCTGTGTCCGTGCAGGTCCTCTCCACGGTGCTATTTGCAGCCTTTGCCATTCCGGTGACGATCGTGGCATTGAATATCTTCTGGCCTGCGGGTGTGGCCATCGCGATCATTCTTGCTTGGCGCGGCGGTTTCGCGCCCACGGGCACGCCCTCCGCCCCGCCCCGCACTGTCGAGGAGGCCGTGCAGTCGCTGATGCCCACCGCCGCGCAGAAATCCAGTGGCAACGCGAGCTTTGACGCCTACCGCACAGACATGATCGACCGGCTTGAGCAGGAGCAGCAGAATTTCGGGACCTTCCTGACCCGCCTGCGCGATGCCAAGGACAAGTCGGAGTTCGACGACTTCATGGACGAACGCGCCGAGCGTGTCCGCGAACGCACCAACGCCTAAGCCTCCCATGCAGTTTGCATGGGCGTTCCATTCACTTACGGAAAGCACTCAAATGACCCGCCTGCCCGACCCTGACATGCAACCGGAATTCTACGAAGGTGTGGCGATGAAGCGCCTGCTGGCCTGGGTGCTTGATGCAGTTGTCATTGCGGGTTTCTGCCTGCTGATCATTCCGTTTACCGCCTTCACCGCCCTGTTTTTCCTGCCACTTCTGTGGCTTGTGGTCAGCTTTGTCTACCGCGTGATTACGCTAGCCAACGGGTCTGCCACATGGGGCATGCGCCTGATGTCGATTGAGTTGCGCGATACGGCGGACCAGCCTTTGGACCTTGGCTTGGCGTTCTTTCATACCCTCGGCTATTCCCTATCGATCGGCATCTTTCTGGTGCAGCTTGTGTCGATGGTGCTGATGGCCACATCCGCGCGGTGTCAGGGTCTAAGCGATCTGGTCCTTGGCACTGCGATGCTAAATCGCCGCCGCCTGCGCTAAGCCGCTGGCCCTCCGCGCCATTGTGCGGCTGCCTGACCCGCGCAATCTAAACGATCCGCTGAGACCTTTGTCTGCCTCCCCAGATTCAGCACTTGGCGCGCCGAAACCGCATTGCTACACTCGCGTCCGAACCAAACCGGATTCCCATGCGCCATACACTTCCCTTAACCACGCAGTTCTATGTAACAGCGCCCCAGCCCTGCCCCTATCTGGACGGCCGGATGGAGCGGAAACTGTTCACTGCTTTGCAAGGTGAGAATGCGGGCGATCTGAATGACAGCCTGTCTGGCCAAGGCTTCCGGCGGTCGCAAAACGTGCTCTACCGGCCGTCATGCGCGGATTGCGCAGCCTGTCTGTCGGCGCGCATCGACGTGGCCGCGTTTGAACCCAGCCGCAGCCAGAAGCGCATCCTCAAACGCTCCAGACATCTGCAGCGGCGCGCGACATCGCCTTGGGCTACCGAAGACCAGTACGAGCTTTTCCGCCGCTACCTGGACAGCCGCCACGCGGATGGCGGCATGGCGGATATGGACGTCTTTGAATTCGCCGCGATGATCGAGGAAACGCCGATCCGCAGCCGTGTGGTGGAGTATACCGACCCCGACACCAAAGACCTGATCGGCGTGTGCCTGACGGATGTGCTGGGCGATGGGGTCAGCATGGTCTATTCGTTCTACACGCCTGACCGTCCCAAGGATGGCTTGGGCAACTACATCATCCTTGACCATATCGAGATCGCCCGCGCGGCCAAACTGCCTTACGTCTATCTGGGCTATTGGGTGCCGGGCAGCCAAAAGATGGGCTACAAGGCCAAGTTTTCGGGGCTTGAGGTCTATCTGGGCGGCACATGGCAGAAGATGCGTGATCCGCAGAACTTCAAGCCGGACATCCACCCACTGTCCAATGACCCGATTGCAGAGCAGGTGGCAAACATCGCGCTGCCCGATGTAGGCCCCCGCAGCCGCTAACGCCTGCCCCCGCTAGACAATTTGTTAGGCTTTTTCTGTGCAGAGTGTACCTGACCGCCCGTGGCATGTCAGAGCGTTGCCATGTCGCGGGCACTGTTTGGGCTGCACATCGTTTTGGCCGCCCCCTTTGGTGAAGGACCCCAAATGAACGCACCGGCGTCTTTTGACACCCCAACGCAAGACGCCCTCAGGGCCGCCAAAGACGGGCAGTTTTCTTATGAAAACGTACAGTTCGCGATTGAGCAACTCTACGACCTGCGCTCCAAGGTGATCCGCATCGGGTTGCTTGGCACTTTGATCCACCGCCCCGATCCACACCAGCCTGACACGCAAACGGAAACGCAGGATTGTCTTGATCTGCTCGCAACGGAGGCGGACACATTCGACAACGTGGTCAATATCCTTGAGACGGGCACACCCTATAAGGGGATCCATCCCCTCTTGGCGCGCTGGATGAATTTGCTTGCGCAGGAAAACCCCCAAGACCTCGCAGTGATCAGACGGGTCAATCAATTGACTCAACGGCTGGTGATCGCGGCGCAATCGGGCAGCACCGACCAGTCTGCAGCCTTGCGCGAACACAGGCGCGTGGCGCGCCAGTCGTTTCACTCCGCAATCACGGGTCTGTGCCTGTTCATGTGGCACGCCTATGACAAGGACCAAAGCAAACGCCTGGCGCGCACCCAAGCCGCCGCAGCCGCGTTAAGCGAACGGCTGACCCGGCTGGAACGGATCGGCACCCATGTGCGCCTTGTGTCGTTGAATGCCTCTGTAGAAGCGTCGCATATCGGCGACCGTGGCCGCGGCCTGTCGGTGATTGCACAGGAATTCAAAGGTCTGGCCGAAGAAGTGCGCACGCTGGCGCAAGAGGCCCGCCAGGACGTCAGTATGATGCAGGAACTTGATTAACGGCCTTCGAGCGACTGAAATGAGCCTTTATTTTTCCTGACATTGCGCGACAACAGCATTAGCCGCAATAAAATGTCGCAAAATCATGCCTCCACGACATTATTTCCGCAACTTAGCGGTTGACGCCCTTTCTGTGCGCTCATAATGTCCCCGCAGCTTAAAGGAGCAACACACGTGACAACACTAGTCGTCATTGTAGGACACAAGCGCATGGGCCGGTAACGGTTGACCATAGTCTGACCCATGCGCCCCCGACAAGATCGGGGGTTTTTTTATGCGTAAACACGAAATGCTCGATGATGGAGAAAAGCAGATGACACGCCAAATGACCGGAGCGAAAATGATCGTTCAAGCCTTGATTGATCAAGGTGTCGATACCGTATTCGGGTATCCCGGCGGCGCTGTACTACCCATCTACGATGAGGTGTTTCAGCAAAATTCGATCAAGCACATTCTGGTGCGCCACGAACAAGGTGCGGTGCATGCTGCCGAAGGCTATGCGCGCTCCACCGGCAAGCCGGGTGTGGTTCTGGTCACCTCAGGCCCCGGTGCCACCAACGCGGTGACGGGCCTGACGGATGCCTTGCTGGACAGTATCCCGATTGTTGTTCTGACGGGTCAGGTGCCCACGTTCATGATCGGCTCTGACGCCTTTCAGGAGGCCGACACCGTTGGCATCACGCGGCCTTGCACCAAACACAACTGGCTGGTGAAAGAGACCGACAAGCTGTCGGGCGTGCTGCACGAGGCCTTCCACGTGGCCACATCCGGCCGCCCCGGCCCCGTTCTGGTGGACATCCCCAAGGACGTGCAGTTTGCGACGGGCAAATACACCCCCAAGGCGCCCTCCACCTCGCATTACCAGCCGCAGGTCAA
>CALAIJ010000131.1 GCA_937923365.1 uncultured Sulfitobacter sp. | reverse complement strand
ACAGCGGCAACACCGTCAGTTATATCGACGTGCTGAACGGCAGTGCCAAAGTCGGGGACCGCGTCGCCGTGATTGGCGCGGGCGGCATCGGTTTCGACGTCTCCGAGTTTCTTGTGCACCAAGGGACCAGCCCCACGCTGGACTTACCCGCATGGATGAAGGAGTGGGGCGTCACCGACCCTGCCGAGCATCGCAGCGGTCTGGCACCCGAGGGCCCGCAACCCCATGCACCCGCACGACAGGTCACGCTGCTGCAACGCAAGTCCACCAAGCTGGGCAAAGGTCTGGGCAAGACCACAGGCTGGATCCACCGGGCCGCCCTTGCCATGAAAGAGGTCGAGATGGTCGGCGGCGTCAACTATGAGAAAATCGACGCAGATGGCCTGCATGTCTCCTTTGGCGAGGCGCGCGAAAAGCCGACGCTGATCGAGGCCGACACGATTGTACTGTGTGCAGGGCAGCTATCGGACCGTTCGCTTGCGGATGCCCTCGAGGCGAAGGGCAAGACCTGCCACGTCATCGGTGGCGCGGATGTGGCCGCCGAGCTTGACGCGAAACGCGCGATTGACCAAGGCACGCGCTTGGCCGCGTCGCTCTAGACCTGCGGTCATCGACAAGGGCAGAGGGGCCCGCCTCGCGGATGCGACAGGCGGTTTGCTGCATGAAAGCGGCATAGTGCATGTCGCGGTGGCCCCCCGTAAGGTGGGCTTCCAGCCCAGCACGCCGCCCGTCGCAATCCCATTGCGCGGGGCAGCGTTTCGCGAAAGACTGCTGTCATGCCTCTTTGCGTCTTTGACATATCCCATGACGGCACTGCCACAGTGCCCACCGACAGCAATCTGACAGGAAAGGCCGCCTATCGCTGGTGGCATTTCGATCTGGCGGACCCTGATCTGGCGGATTGGACGGCGATCCATCTGGCCGCAATCCCCGCTGGCGCCTTGTTACAGGCCGAGACGCGGCCAAGGTGCGATCCGTATGAGGACGGGCTGATCCTGAACCTGCGCGGCATCAACCTGAACGAAGGCCAACCTGCGGAGCAGATGGTCTCCGTGCGTATCTGGGTCTCGGCAGCGGTGGTTGTCACCGTGCGGGTGCGCCGCGTCTTTGCGCTGGAAGACATCCGCGTGCAGGCGCAGGAAAATGCCGCACCACCCGCGCCAGCCGCTTTCCTGCACACCTTGATCACCAAGCTGACCACACGGGTGCAGGACGAGGTGATGAAGATTGCAGCCCAAACCGATTTCTACGAACAGGATCTGGAGGACCGCACCACGCCGACCCCCAAGGACCTGCCCGCCGCGCGGCGCTCTGTCATCAAGCTGCGCCGTTATCTGGCCCCCCAGCAAACCGCGCTGAACCGTCTGTCACAGATGGAGACGCCGCTGATCCCGCAGGCCGGTGGCATGGCGCTGCGCGAACTGGCCAACCGCACCACTCTGGCGGTCGAGGAACTGACCGCCTTGGGCGAGCGCATCATCTCGGTGCAGGACGAACACGACCAGATGATCGCGCAGCGACAGGCGAACCACGGCTACCGATTGTCCCTTGCGGCAGGCATTTTCCTGCCGCTGGGGTTTCTGACGGGGCTCTTTGGGGTGAACGTGGCGGGCATGCCCGGCACACAGAACCCTTGGGCCTTTGCCATCCTGAGTGCAGCAATGGTGGTCATCGCACTGGTGGTCTGGATCGGCCTGAAACGGGCGCGCTGGTTATAGCCCGCGCCCATGGAAACCGATTGTCCCACCGTTTCCATGCCTTGAACGATCCCCGCTTTTACCTTCGTACTGTCCCATCCCTGCCCCGAACCTGCCCCAATTGCCGCCCATACCTGATCCTCGAGAACGAGCATAAGAAGAGGAACGGGCATGGACCGTCTAACAGAAATGGAAGCCTTCGCCACAGTGGTGGACCAAGGTGGATTCACAGACGCCGCCAAGAAGATGGGGATTTCGAAATCCGCCGTCTCCAAGCACGTCTCTTCCCTGGAGGCACGCCTTGGCGCACGCCTTTTGAACCGCACAACACGCCGTGTCAGCCCGACAGAGATCGGCCTTGCCTATTACGACCGCGCCCGCCGCGTTCTGAACGATGCAGGCGAAGCGGACGCGCTGGTCACCTCCATGCAATCTGCGCCCTCGGGCCTGTTGCGCATTTCGGTGGCGACAGACTTTGGCGTCAATCACCTGAGCCCGGTGCTGTCCGAATTCCTTGGGGACTTCCCGGACATCACCGTCAACATGGTGCTGAACAACCGCTACGTGGAACTGATCAGCGAAGGCTTTGACATGGCCGTGCGCATCGGAGAGCTGGAAGACAGCACGCTTCGGGCTCGCAAGCTGACCGAGACCACCAAACGCATGATCGCTTCCCCGAAGTATTTCGAGGAATACGGGCGCCCCGAAAAGATCGACGATCTGAACGATCACAAGCTCTTGCACTATTCCAACCAGTCCAGCGGCAACGTGTGGAAACTGACAGCCCCCTCGGGTGAAAAGCGTCAGGTACGCACCGCCGGTTGGCTAAGCGTGAACGACGGGCAAAGCCTGCTGAACGCCGCCATCTCCGGCCTCGGCATCGCCTATCTGCCCAGCTTCCTCTACTCCGAAGCGATGGAGCAGGGCCTTGTGGTCGACGCCATCCCCGAATTGCCATTGGAGACCCAAGGCATCTACGCGGTCTATCCTCCCGGGCGCTTTACGCAGCCCAAGGTCCGCGCCTTTATCGACTTTCTGGTGCACTCCTTCGCCGACAAAGGTCCCAGCGACTGGTAAGCGACACGATTTACGAACACCAATCCCCCTCGGTGAGCCTGGCCCCCGATACCTGACCGGTATCGGGGGCCTTTTTTTCATTGTTTCGAATGCGTCATATTTTCAACAAATTCGCTGGATATTGGTTCTTCAAAGAAAACAATAACCGAGCAGGCAGATGAAAATTACGTTGAAAATCCTCCCCCTTGTTGGCGTGTTGGCCCTCTCGGCTTGTGCGTCGCACAACCAGACCGTGACGCGGGCCGATACCGCCGGGCTGTCCTTTGACCAGGCCGCTGATGCGGATCTTCACGCGCAAACTGCTGCGTTGAACGCGACAGCAGACCGGTTGGTGATGGCCTCCACGCTTAAGGGTGCAGCCCTTGGTGCGGCCTTTGGCTGCGGTCTGACAGCGATCACCGGGGCCGGGGCCGAGAAATGCCTGTCAGGGGCCGCCGTTGGTGCCGTCGGTGGCGGCGTTGTCGGCCACATCAAAGGCAAAAAGGATGTCGCCCGTCGCGTGCGCCTTGCTGATCCCAACAAAATGGTGCGCAACCTGCGCGCGGCCAATGACCAGATGGCGGATGTGGCAATCAGCCTGCCCGCGCACCTTGCCGCACAGGATGTCGAGCTGCACCGCCTGAACGAAGCCCGCGCCAAGGGCCAGATCAGCAAGGCCGAGCATGCAAGTGCAGTGGACGTCATCCGCAAGGACCGCGCACAACTGGCCGAAGCACTGACGCTGACGGCATCGCAGGCCAGCAAGGCTTCCGAGAACCTCAAGACCGCCGCCAGCCGTGGGCAAAGCAACCTTGACTGGCACATCCTTGCCACCTCGGACATTGCCAAGAATGCGACGTCTGCACGTTCCACCATTTCGCTGCTGTAAGGCTGCGGCAGGCGGGCTTACTGCCCGCTGAGCAAGATCACTTCGACGCGGCGGTTTGCATCGCGACCCGCCGCGTCAAGGTTACTGGCCAGTGGTGCCAGATAGCCCATGCCCTGAGCATCCATGCGGCTGCCATCCACATCATAGGTGTCAATCAACCGCTGGCGCACCGATTGGGCGCGCCGTTTGCTGAGCGCGATGTTGCCGTCCAGGGATCCCACAGAATCGGTATGGCCCACCAAGGCCACCCGCAGATTGGGTTGCGCGTTCAGGAATGCCGCCAGCTTTTCCAGTGCCGCAAAGGGACCTCCGCCAAGGTCGGACGAGCCTGTCTCGAACTCCAAACCGTCGAGCACCACATGGCCTGCTGCCACCAGATCGGCAGACAGCTCGCCCTGAACGGTGACCTGTTTGCTGACAGGCAGATCGGCAATGGCGGCAACCTTGACGCGTCCCTGGCTCAGCTGCCCTGCCTGCACGATCTGCACATAGGCCGAAGTGGGTGAGGTGCTGGCCAGCACGGTCACGGCCTCCACTGCGGTGCCTTCCGACATGCGCAGGGCCGTCACGAAATGATAGGCACGAATGTTCACGTACATGTTTGGCCCGGGCAGGGTTTCCACGGCAAAGCGGAAGTCAAAGCCGCCACAGGCGTCCG
>CALAIJ010000130.1 GCA_937923365.1 uncultured Sulfitobacter sp. | reverse complement strand
AATATCATCCAGCGTGAATTCCAGCGCTGGCCCCCGCACGATCACTTCGGGATCCAGTGCCGCAACGATCTGGCCAAGGCGGTCCATGGTCATGGGGGCCTCAAGCGTGACCTCCGGCCGCGCATCAGCCGGCGGGCTTTCTACCGGCGGTGTCGCCTCTTGGGCAAGCGTGGCAGCGGGGCTTAGCAGCAGGCAAAAGGCCAGTGTACGGATCATCATCGGGCTCTCCTTTTGGGATCAGCCTAACCCCAAAACCCTTTGAAACACGAGACACCTTTGGGTGATCGGCGTGATCTGCCTTGACAGCCTGGTTTCACGAATGTTGGTTCAGCTTGCCCTCAATCGCAGAAACCGCGGCCGCAATCGCGTCCGCAATGCCCATCTGCGAGGTGTCGAGTTGCACCGCATCATCTGCTGGCCGAAGCGGCGCGTCTGCGCGCCCCATGTCGCGGGCATCGCGGGCCTGAACGTCCGCCAGAACCGTCTGTGGGGTCACTTCCAGCCCCTTGTCCGACAGTTCCTTGTAGCGCCTTGCTGCGCGCACTTCCGCGCTGGCCGTCACATAGAGTTTCACATCCGCTTCAGGGCAGATCACTGTACCAATGTCGCGCCCGTCCAGAACGGCACCGCCCGCACGTTGTGCAAAACTGCGCTGAAAAGCCAGCAAGGCACTGCGCACAGCAGGCAAGGACGCCACCTGCGAGGCGGCTTGTGCGACAGCAGGCGTGCGCAGACTTTCGTCTTCCAGATCGTCTGTTGCCAGCGTCCGCGCTGCGTCCTCTGCATCTGCTCCTGCAAGGACCTTGGCCGCCACCGCGCGGTACAACAGCCCCGTGTCCAGATGCGCAAACCCGAAATGTGCCGCCACAGCCTTGGAGATCGTGCCCTTTCCCGCCGCTGCAGGTCCGTCGATGGCGATGGTAAATCCGTTCATGTTTCAGGCTCCTTGGCTGCAAATCGCCATGCCCAGACCACCACCAGCAGGCTCAGCGCCAAGCACATCCATTTCGCCCGCGTATAGATGGAGGCTTGCTGCACCTGTGCGTCAAGCACGCCCACCCCGTCCCGCAGCATCTGCGCAACCGACGCATTCTCCGTCAGATCAAGGGCCAGATACACTGCGGGGCCCAGCAGAAACGTGATCCGGCGAAAGCGCGCCTCGCCGCCCGAGTTCAGCCAGATGGCCCCCATCAAGCTGATTGTCAGCAGCACCGGAAAGACCGTGTCCAACTGCCGGAAAGGCCCCAGATAGGCCGCCACCTGCGCAGGTGTCACAGCCGCCAGATAGGCCCGCGCATCGCTGGGTGTGTAGCCCCCCAGACGGCTGTCAAAGATCGCCATCCCTTCGGGTTGCAATGCCGTGGTCGACAGCACTGCCAGCCCCACGAAACACAAAAGCGCCGTCACAGCGCAGACCCACAACAGGCGCGCCGCGCGGCTCACACATCCTCGCGGGACAGCGCCGCACCAAGCTGTTCCATCAGCGGCTCGAAGATCGGGAAGGACGTGGCGATCGGCCCGCCGTCATCCACCCTGACCGGCGCTTGCGCCGCCATGCCAAGGATCAGGAAAGACATGGCGATACGGTGGTCCAGATGGCTTTGACAGGTCGCACCACCCTTGACGTTGCCATGGCCCGCGCCTGTGACGGTCCACCAGTCGGGGCCATCCTCAACCTCGATCCCGTTAGCGCGCAGCCCTGCGGCCATGGCATCAATCCGGTCACTCTCCTTGACGCGCAACTCTTTGACGCCGCGCATGACCGTCTGCCCCTGGGCGTAGGCGGCGACCACCGACAACACAGGGTATTCGTCGATCATGGAAGCAGCGCGCGCGGGCGGCACTTCGATGCCCTTCAGATCGGGCGAGAACCGCGCCCGCAGGTCCGCCACAGGCTCTCCGCCCTCGGTGCGCTCGTTCTCATAGGTCAGGTCCGCGCCCATCTCGCGCAGCGTGGTAAACAGACCTGCGCGTGTGGGGTTCAGACCGATGCCGGGCACCAACACGTCCGATCCGGGCACGATAAGTGCCGCGCACACCGGAAACGCCGCCGAAGACGGATCGCGCGGCACATCGATTTGCTGCGGTCTGAGCTCTGGCTGGCCGGTCAATGTGATGACGCGCCCCTCGTCCGTGTCTTCAACCGTAATCTCGGCGCCGAACCCTGCCAGCATCCGCTCGGTATGATCGCGTGTGGCCTCGGCCTCGATCACAACGGTCTGGCCGCGGACATTCAGCCCTGCCAGCAACACTGCCGATTTGACCTGAGCTGAGGGCACAGGCACCACGTACCGTACGGGCACCGGATCTACTGCGCCGACGAGGGTCATCGGCAAGCGCCCTCCGGAACGGCCCACGGCCTGCGTCCCAAACAGCGCCAACGGGTCGGTGACCCGCGCCATAGGCCGCCCGTTCAGGCTCGCATCCCCCGAAAACGTTGCAACAATGGGCGAGGTCGCCATGCAGCCCATGATCAGCCGCACACCGGTGCCGGAATTGCCGCAATCAATGACGCCATCGGGCTCGGCAAAACCGCCAACACCGACACCTTGCACGGACCATTTGCCGCCACCGTGATCGGTCACTTCCGCACCAAAGGCCTGCATGGCGCGTGCCGTGTCCAGCACGTCCTGCCCTTCAAGCAACCCGTTGATGGTGGTCTCGCCAACCGCCATGGCCCCCAGAATTAACGAGCGGTGCGAAATCGACTTGTCGCCGGGCACCTCTGCGGTGCCTGTCAGCGGCCCACAGGCCTGAGACGTCATGGGAATTGGCTGGCCGTGGCTCGACATGGGTGCGTCCTTACGTTGCTTCCCTCGCTTCTAACGCGAAGCACACAGAAGGCCAACGCCCTGCGCTTTTTCTGGCCAAAATATTCCCGGAGTTTGAGGCAGAGCCTCAATCCGATTTTGGCTGGCCAAAATCCAAAAATCGCATGCGGGCTTGCCCGCACAATGGCCTCACAGCTTGCGGAACGTCAGATAATGCGGCACCCGGCCTTCGCGCAGGGCCTTTTGCTCATATCGGGTGGAATGCCAGTCGCCCCAGGGTGTGCGCCAATCGGACGGCCCTTCGGCCAACCATTCGAACCCTGCACGCGGGACCTCTTCAAGGGTCTGGCGCACGTAGTCCTCGATATCCGTGGCCACGCGCAGCATGGCCCCCTTGGCCATCACGCGCGCAAGCGGGCCCAGATGCTCGGGCGTAACGAAACGGCGGCGATGATGGCGTGCTTTGGGCCATGGATCGGGATAGAGCAGAAATGCGCGCTGGATACTGCCCTGCGGCAGGACATCCATCAGATCGCGCGCGTCGCCTGCGTGTACCGCAAGGTTCCCGACACCTGCCCGCCGGATTTTACCCAACAACATGGCGACGCCGTTGATGTAAGGCTCTGCGCCGATGATCCCGACACCGGGGTTGGCGGCGGCCTGATGCACCAGATGTTCCCCCCCGCCAAAGCCGATCTCAAGCCAGACAGGTTTGCCACCAAACAGCGCGCCCAGATCAAGCGACGTCCGGTCGGGGTTCTCCTCCCAGCTGATGGGGCCGGGCGACAGTGCGCTGAGGTCCTCGGCCAGATATCCCTGTTGGGATTTCTTGAGGGATTTGCCCTTGAGGCGGCCATAGAAATTGCGATGCGGGCGTGTGGGTGTGCTCATGGGCGTCGCTTTACCGCGGCGCGGCGCACACTGCAACGCGTCCCTTAACGCGGGCTTAATCGAATGGGCATACTCAGGTCCCGACAAAGCGGCGTTGAGGGGACCAGATGGCACAGGCATTTCACGAAAAGGCAGCACAACGCAAAGCGGAACGGGCCGTTCTTATTCTTGATGACGAACGCTTTGATCGTCACCGACTTGCGCGCCTTTGCTCGGGGCTAGAGGGTGCATGCGCAGTGACCGCAACGGCATCGCTGGAAAACTTCGAGGCGGAACTGACCGCAGCGCGCTACGACCTCATTCTGGTCGACTACCTTCTGCCTGATGGCACAGGGTTGCAGGCGCTTGATGCGGTCCGGCGCTCTGCCCTGAATTACCAGTCTGCGACGATCATGATTACCGGCCAGATGGACGATCAAGTGGCCGGTGCTGCGCTGCGTGGCGGCTGTTCGGACTACCTGTCCAAAGACGAACTGACGCCCGACACGTTCAAGCGCGCCGTCACCAACGCCTTGCAGAAATCGGCCTTGTGCCTCGAGGTTGAGGCACAGACATTCGCCCGCAGCGAGGTGGAAGCGGTGCTGGAGGCCTACGCCAGCCGCTTTGCCCGCGACATCAAACCGATGGTCAGCCGCACCCTGCGCCAATTGCGCGACCACCGCCGCCAACCCAACCCTGAAGGGTTCGCCGCGACAGAGGCCTCTTGCATCGCCATTTGGGAAATGTTGGTGGAGCTAGAGCGCCACTCCGGCGGCGATATGATAAACGACACGATCTTGCAGGGCGCTGCCGTTTTGCCAGCGGCGCAAATAGACGCGCGCAAACCACCCTCGCCCTTTGCGCGGATACGCACCTAGGCTTGGCTGGCGTCGGCGTTATTCGGTTATCACACCAGCCGCCAAAAGGACGGCGCGATAGGGGAACCACATGGATGTATCCGGCTTGCGTATGGTCTGGATCGCAAACTGCGCATCGACCCCGCGCTGCACCATGTAGTTGAGCCTGTTAAAGGTCTCCGTCTGGGTGTCTTGATACATCCATTCAGCAAATTCGAACGGCGTTTTCCAACCGCGGCGCCCCGAATTCTTGGTGTAATAGTCTTCGACTGCGCCCGCGTTCCATGACAATTGATGAAATCCAAGGCGCGCGCCTTTGGCCATGGTCCGTTTTGTGCCCGCCAGAAACACCGAAACGCAGGAGCTTTCACAAGTGCCCTCAACGTGGGTGTCGAGCTCGAAGTCAATGACCAGTGCCGCCAGATCAAGCGCGGGATAGTGTCCACCGCCCGAAGAGTTGATCTCAAGCACCTGCACATCCGTGTGCCTGCGCAACAGATCGCGCAGAGCTTTGACATCCGAATAGCGGATGTCGATCTCTTTACCGTCCACAGGAATGGTGGTGTCGAAAACCAATCGCTGCCCCTGAACGTCAAAACGCCCCTGAGGGGCGTCTTGATCTTGTGCAAAGGCACTGGCACCCGCCAACATCCCGACCGCAAAGGTCAGAAAGCGGGCGCCTATGGTCAGAAAACCGGCTATCAGACTGCCGCTTTCAGCTGCTCGATCAGATCCGTCTTTTCCCAGCTAAAGCCGCCATCAGCTTCGGGTGCGCGGCCAAAGTGACCGTAGGCTGCGGTGCGCGCATAAATCGGGCGGTTCATGCCCAGATGCTCACGGATGCCGCGTGGAGTAAGGTCCATGCAGGCGGCAACAGCCTTTTCGATCTCGGCGTCAGGCACCTGGCCTGTGCCGAAGGTGTCGCAATAGATGGACAGCGGCTTGGAGACGCCAATCGCGTAAGACAACTGGATCGTGCAACGCTCTGCCATGCCTGCGGCAACGACGTTTTTCGCCAGATAGCGCGAGGCATAGGCTGCAGAACGGTCCACTTTAGTCGGGTCTTTGCCCGAAAACGCGCCGCCGCCGTGAGGGGCCGCACCGCCGTAGGTATCGACGATGATCTTGCGACCTGTCAGGCCCGCGTCCCCGTCAGGGCCGCCGATGACGAATGTGCCCGTGGGGTTCACGTGCCATTCGGTGTCCGCGGAAATCCAGCCCTCGGGCAGCACTTCACGGATGTAAGGCTCCACGATGGCGCGGATGTCGGCACTGCCTTGGCTCTCCAGCGCGTGCTGGGTGGACAGAACGATGGAGGTCACGCCAACAGGCTTGCCGTTTTCATATTGCACAGACAGCTGGCTTTTGGCGTCGGGGCGCAGCGTAGGCTCCGTGCCGTCCTTGCGGACCTCGGCCAGACGGCGCAGGATCGCGTGGGAATACTGGATCGGGGCTGGCATCAGCGCCTCGGTCTCATTTGTGGCATAGCCGAACATGATACCCTGGTCGCCGGCACCTTCGTCCTTGTCGTCACCGGCGTTCACGCCTTGGGCAATGTGTGCGGACTGCTCGTGCAGGAGGTTGGTGACTTCGACGGTCGCGTGGTGGAACTTGTCCTGCTCATACCCGATGTCCTTGATGCAATCGCGCACGATGCCCTCAACACGGCCCATGTAGTCTTTGAGCTTGGACTGGTCAGAGAGGCCAACTTCGCCGCCGATGACAACGCGGTTGGTGGTG
>CALAIJ010000129.1 GCA_937923365.1 uncultured Sulfitobacter sp. | reverse complement strand
CGCCGCGAGCCGGACCGCATCCACGCAGGCTACCAACGCAACTTCTTTGGCTATCTGATTGCCTCGATTACGGGCAACCCGCTGATGCCGCTGGTGATGGCGGGGATCGTCTTTACCTTTGTAGGCTCGGTGCTGATCTACTTCAGCAACAACTCCAAAGGGGTTGAATTCTTTGTGGAATCAGAGCCTGAACAAGCCATCGTCTATGTCCTTGCGCGCGGCAACCTGTCGCTGGCCGAAAAGGACGTGTTGCTGCAAAAAGCCGAAGAGGTTGTGCTGCGGCATCCCGGTATCCAGACGGCCTTTGCCTTTGCGGGTGAAGGCGGGTTGGACAGCAACACCGGGGGGGCGGTTGCCCCGTCCGACACGATCGGGCAGGTCCAGCTTGAGACGATCCCGTGGGAGGATCGCCCGACCAAGACGGACGTGCTCTTTACCCTGCCGCTGATCGGCTATGAGGTAACGCGCCAGACACAGGACCCTGCCTTTGACGGGGATGTGATCATCGCCGAACTCACCGAACAATTGCAGGAAATCCCCGGTATCCGGATCGAGATTCTGGCTCAGGCCCGCGGCCCTGCGTCCGGCAAACCAGTGCACCTGCGCCTGAAATCGGGCAGCTTCACCGACCTTGTCGCCGCAACCGAAGTGGCCCGCGCCCAGTTCGAAGCAACCCCCGGCCTGACCCTGATCGAAGACACGCGCCCCCTGCCCGGCATCGACTGGCAGATCGACGTGGATGTTGAAAAAGCGGGCCGTTATGGCGCGGATGTGCTGACCGTGGGCGCGATGGTGCAACTGGTGACACGCGGGCTGCTGCTGGACACCATGCGCGTCGACAGCTCTGACGAGGAAATAGAGATACGAGTCCGCCTGCCGGAAAAGGACCGCCTGCTGTCAACGCTAGACACCCTCAAGGTGCGCACGCCCGACGGGCTGGTCCCGCTCAGCAACTTCATCACCCGCACGCCCGTTCCCAAACTGGCAGAAATCAGCCGCGTTGATCAAAAGCGCTATCTGGATATCAAGGCGGACGTGGCGCCTGGATTGATGAAAGTGGTGCGCCCTGCCCGCGTCGAAGGTGTCGAAGTGCTGACCACCATCGCAACCCTGCGCCCTGCGGGCAACGATGCCGACCTCACCTCTGTTGAGGGCGTGGGCTACAAGATCACCCGCCGCGCAGAGGCCGCAGGCGACACGGATCTGCAAGCTGCACTGGACGACGGTACCATGCGTCTTGTTCCCATCAACGCGAACGAGCGGATTGCCGAGATCACCAAATGGCTGGACACCAACCCCTTCGCCCTTGGCGTCACCACCGAGTGGACAGGCGACCAAGAGGATCAGGCCGAAAGCCAGGCCTTCCTCAGCTCTGCGTTCACCGCTGCTCTGGGGTTGATGTTCATCATCCTGCTGGCGCAGTTCAATTCGTTCTACAATTCCATTCTGGTGCTTCTCGCCGTCGTTTTATCGACCACGGGCGTGTTGATCGGCATGCTGGTGATGGACCAGACTTTCTCCATCATCATGACCGGCACGGGGATTGTGGCGCTTGCGGGGATTGTGGTGAACAACAACATCATTCTGATTGATACCTATCAGGAATATGAACGCTACATGCCGCGGATCGAGGCAATTATCCGCACTGCCCAAGCGCGCATCCGTCCCGTCTTGCTGACGACAATCACCACGATGGCGGGTCTGGCACCAATGATGTTCGGCCTCAGCCTGAACTTTGCCGAAGGCGGCTATACCATCGACAGTCCGACCGCTTTGTGGTGGAAACAGCTGGCAACAGCCGTTGTCTTTGGTCTGGGCATTGCAACGGTGCTGACACTGATTGTCACCCCATCCATGCTGGCGATCCGCGTCTGGGCCACCACGTATGTGCGCTGGATTGCGCGGTTGCTGGCGCGGATGTCGATGGGACGGGCCAGCAAAGCAGCCCGCGACTGGGCATTGCAACGCGACACCCGCCGCAACAAAACCCAAGAGATCATCTGGGACGAAACAGAAAGCCCCGCGCCTGCCGCTCTCAAGCCTGCGGAATAGTGCCCATCACCCAAGTGTGACCGCCCGTGCGCTGGTTATGGCGCACGGAGGCGTTACCATCGGTTTCTTAAAACCATAGGAGACGACCATGTTTCGCCAAACCCTGACCGCCCTAGCTGTGAGTGCCGCCATGACCCTGCCTGCCGCTGCCGAGATGATCAGTAAAACCAGCCCACACTCGGTGGACGTGACCATCGACCGCCTGCAAGCGGCTGTGGAAGGCGCGGGGGCAACTGTCTTTGCCCGTGTGGACCATGCAGCCGGGGCAGCCAAGGTGGATATGGATCTGCGGCCTACGCAGTTGCTGATCTTTGGCAACCCGAAGCTGGGCACGCCTGCAATGCTGGATGGCCAGACAGCAGGGCTTGATCTGCCGCTGCGCGTGCTGGCCTATGCGGACGGCGAAGGTGTGGTGCATGTGACCTATCACGATCCGGCAAGTCTGGCTGCCGCACACGGCCTGCCGGCAGATGCCAAGTACATCAAGATGATGACGGGTGCCTTGGGCAAGTTGACCGACAAGGCCGTTGCGGCTGAATAATCAGCCGCCCGAGGGTGGGCCAGAGGCCCCCCTTACCCCTTTGGGCATATGGACGTTCGTTCAGGCATGCACGCCCAAAAGCAACTTGCGCAGATCCCCGCCAGAACGCAGCGACAGCACCAGCACAAGCGGCGCAAAAACCATCATGCCCAGCACGCCCGCGCACAAGGCCTGCACCATCCCTGCCATAGCAAAACCCGACCGCCACATCAGCCAAAGGGCCGACAGCATCAGATAACCCGCAAAATCGAGATTGAATTGCCCGCGCCACCCAAGGGCAAAGAGGTCGCCGAAATAGACGGCAAACAGGCTCAGCCCTTCGCGCGACAGGGTGGTGCCGGTATACACCACAATGACAAGGAAAAAGGCGATCAGAAACAAGCGTAGGACGGTCATGGATAGCTCCTTTGATGTAGGTTCCCCTCTGGCTACGCCGTCAGAGGTCATCGCCGCAATTACCTCGCAGGTAACTGACAGACCGCAGAGGCTGCGCTAAACTAGCAGCATGAATGACTTTGCCCGCGCCCTGCGTACATGGCGACAGACCCGCCGATACAGCCAGCTTGATCTGGCGTTGGAGGCCGAGGTCTCCGCGCGCCACATCTCCTTTCTGGAGACAGGGCGTGCGCGCCCCAGCCGTGACATGATCGCCCGTCTGGGTGATGCGATGGGCCTGCCCCTGGATGCGCAGAACACCCTGCTGACCCAAGCGGGGTTTGCCGCACGCTTCGTGGCACGAGACTGGCTGGACGCGCAGATGGCTCCGGTGCGCGCGGCGCTGGCCCATACGATGGACAGCCACGCGCCTTACCCCGCCATCGCCTTGGACCGCGATTGGAACATCTTTCGCCTGAACACACCCGCACGACGCATCTATGCCGCGTTTGACCTGACCGAAGGGGACAACCTGCTGGACTTGGTGCTGTCAGATGCTTTGCCCCCGCTGGTGGAAAACTGGCCGGAGGTGGCCCATCACACAGCCCAGCGCCTGCGCACGGAAAGTGCTGCTGCGGGTGGTATCAAAGCGTTTGACGCCGCGGCGATGCAGCTTGCCCAAGATACCAACAAGGCGCAGCCGTCGGACGACCACGCCATCGTGCCCATGGTCCTGCGCACAGACAGCATGCGGCTGGCCCTGTTCGCGACCATCGCCCACTTTGGCACGCCTCAGGACCTGACGGTGGATGCACTGCGGATCGAGCTGTTCTTTCCCGCCGACGACGCCACCCGACAGCTGTTGGAGGCGATGGACGCCGCGCCTTAGGGTCAGGACCCATTAATCCTGCACCGCTGGTTTGACAGATTTTTTCTCGTGACCATTGCCTGTCAGGGCATCGCTTGCGATGTCCCGAGAAGGGAGGCGCATCTGCGCAGGAACTCTTGTTGAATTTCAAGCAGATGTAACGATCCCTTTCGGGACATTGCCTAAGGGGCAATGCCCTGCCGGGCAGCGGCTCGCGGGGAAAATCCGTCAAATCCCTTTCGGCAGCTTGCTTTGCAAGCGCCTGTCGGCAAAGGAAGGACGACAAAACCGCTTCATTTCAGTGGCGTGAGCCATTTGCAATTAACCCGTTAGTTGCAGCATGTCTTCATCCGGGGCTGACGCCCGTTCACGGCTCAAAACGTCCACAGGACCTTTTGCGAGACGCCGTTCACCCCCTGAATTATCGCGGTTTTGACGCCAGCGGGGCAAAATTAGTGGGTCCTGACCCTAGGCATGTGTTAACGGGTTGCGCCGGCGTAAAGGCGTGGTCCAGCTCACAAGGATTTTGGGAAGCAGCGAGGGATCGGTTCTGTCGATGGTATAGCGGCGCTTTCGTCTTTGAACCGCTCTATGCGCGTGTGTTAGATTATAGCCCAGCCCTATACTTGTGGTGAGTATCAAGAAGGATACGGCGTAGGAGGCTGGGGTTTTTGAGGGTGCGGATATCGCATGGCTTTTGATTTTGCAGCAGTCATAGGAATGTCCTGCAAATCCCAATTCAGGTGGCAAGGTGTTTGCAAGCACCGCCATTTCGATGCTGGCGCGTAATCTGTTGTCAGCTTCGCGCATCAGTGCGCCCACCTCGCTGTGTTTGGACGGGGCAGGGGGCAGGCAGGCCATTGTGCTGACCGATGAACAACTAGGCCTGATCTGATCGATAGATGTTGTCGCGGCTGATGTGACCGTTCCTGCCGAACAGATCCACATGGCGCAGAAAACGAAACGTAGATTTTGCTTGTGCATATTGCCTCCCTTTTTCCTAAAGGTTGGCCGAAATGACTAATTTTATCTTAATAATAACAAAGGTTTAAGGTTAATTTGTTTGAACAAATTCTTAACGACAAAAATCTCTCTTTAACGTCTCTGCGTGCGTTGGCTTAGGATAAGCCGGCTTTGATGTT
>CALAIJ010000128.1 GCA_937923365.1 uncultured Sulfitobacter sp. | reverse complement strand
CGCGGTTCCCGTGACTTTGCCATTCAGCCTGAAGGTGCGTGGCAATACGGCCAGCATGCGCGGCGATCTGGTCTTGGACAGGCGCGACTTTGGCATCGGGGACAACATGCCAAAGGACACTGATCTGGGCTTTGAAGTGCGTGTGAATGTGACCCTTACCGCAACCAGAGCGGACGCTGGCCAGTAACTTTGCCAAACCCGCAGACCTGCATGAAAAAGCCCGCCACGAGGGAAATCGTGGCGGGCTTCTTTGGTTCAGGGCTGTGCGGCTTATTCGGCCTTCATCGCCTCGATGGAAATCTTCACGTCAACTTCGTCGCTGACGTAAGGTGCGAAAGCGCCAAGATTGTAATCAGAACGCAGCAAGGTCGTTGTGGCGTCAAATCCAGCCCATGGCTTACCCGCTTGCGGGTGATCGCCGGTCTTGTTCAGCGTGGCATCCAGAACTACAGACTTCGTGACATCGTTCATGCTCAGATCGCCGGTGATCTTGGCGGAATTGTCACCTGTGACCTCGATCGCGGTGGAGGTAAAAGTGATCATGTCCCCCTCCTTCGCGCCAAAAAAGTCGCCTGACATAAAGTGGCCTTCGCGCTTTTCCCAGCCTGTGAACATGGACATCACAGGCATGGACACGGAAACCGAGGATTTCGCGGCGTCTTCGGCGTCAAACATGATTTCGCCCTCAAAGCCGGAGAACATGCCGTAAGTTGTCGAGAAACCGAGGTGGTTATAGCTGAAGACAACTTGGGAATGGCTGGCGTCCAGCACATATTTGTCAGCGGCGAAGGCGCCTGTTGCACCCAAGGTCAATGCGGCGGCAAGAATGAGGTTCTTCATGAGAGGTCTCCTGTTGGTGGAATGATCTTCTCAAGCTATGTGGTGCGCTATTTTCAGAAAACCAGCGAAACCCCACAGCCGCTGTGCATCAGCGCACATGAGCAGTCACATGCCCACCTCAAAAGCCAAACGCCCGGCATTTCTGAGCGAGCGTATCAACTTGAGTTTTATGTACGTTCAGACGAGCTTTCCCGCGTCCTCAAGCCCCGCCATCAAGCGGCGCAGTGCCTTGCGGTCATAAAGGCTAAGCTCTGCCAGCAGATTGCTGTCCGCCCCAAACAGGCGCACATGGCTGCCGCGCACTTCGGCACGGGTCAAATCGGCAAAGCTACAGTGCTGCAAGACGGCAGCGGACCCGTCGTCCGCTTTGCGCAGCAGGCGAACTTCGCGGCGAATGGTATCAATTTCCACCTCTGGCGCAGTGGGGTTGGCACTGGCCTGCATACAGCCCAGTCCCGCAATGACAGCCACAGATGTCAGCAGCAGTTTGAGCAACATCACGTCACTTTCCCAGTTCGCACCGGGGGCAAGCCAAAGTCCCATGGAAGCCAGTAGCAAGGCCACTCCGACCAGTCGAAAACCGGCGCGCATGATCATGCGGCCACCATCTGCAACCCGGACAGGCTCAAGCGCCAGTGCGTCTGCATTCATAAAATCGGATGTTGCGGTCATTATCGTCGCCCCTCTGTCGTGTCGTTCTTTGTTGTTGCATTAAGGATTGGTTGAGGAACGCGGCGAAATCTGGGCAGTCCAAGGGCGAAGATAGGCCCATGTCGGGGTGATCTTGTGCAATTCCACACAGATTTGCGCATTTCCCATTGCCTCAGCCGCGTCCCGCGCATACCCAAACGACAGGTTCAGGCCGCCCGCCGCTCGCAGACATCATGTCACGGTAAAGGGCCTGTATGACGGATCACTGCCTTTTCAGGTTGCACCCTTCAGATTGGCAATGCGGGCCCCTTTCGGAATTGCGCGACTGCTCCGGAAAAGGAAATGAAGATGTCGAAGACCCCCGCAAACCCCTACACCCATGGGCCGCTTGGCCTTGTTTTTGCCAAAACCGCCTTGCCGATCATCTTTGTTATGGCGATGAACGGCTTGTTGACCGTCGTGGACGCCATGTTTCTGGGTCGCTACGTCGGCGCCGAAGCACTGGGCGCTGTCACGCTGATCTTTCCGCTTTTCATGCTGATAGTGGCGCTGGCGACGCTTGTGTCCAACGGCATGTCCAGCATTCTGGCCCGCCATTTGGGGGCCAGTGACGCAGACGCGGCTGCCCGCGTCTTTGTGGGGGCCCATGGATTGGCGCTTTTTGTCAGCTTGCTGTTGGTCATCGCCTATCTGGCCTTTGGGCGCGGCATTGTGCTGGTGCTGGCATCAGGCTCTGAGCCGTTGGCGGATATGGCACAAATCTATCTGGCGATCACGACATTCATGTCGCCGCTGGCCTTTGTGCTGGCGGTGAACTCTGACGCCTTGCGCAACGAAGGGCGCGTAGGCTTCATGGCGGGGATGAGCCTGCTGGTCTCGCTGTCCAACATCGGTTTCAACTATGTACTGATCGCCCTGTTGGGACTGGGTGTGGCGGGTTCGGCCTACGGCACGGCACTGGCGCAACTGCTGGCGATTTGCATCATTCTGGCCTTCCGCCTGCGCGGGCACACGGTTCTGCGGCCGCAACTGCTGGCGCGCCTGCCTCTGACGGGCGACTGGCTGCGCATTCTGGCGCTGGGGGCCCCGCAAAGCCTGAACTTCATTGGCATTGCTCTGGGCTCCGCGGCGGTGATCTTTGCCCTGCAATGGGTGGGTGCGGCGCAATACGAAGAGACCATCTCGGCCTACGGCATCCTGACGCGGATGATGACCTTCACCTTCCTGCCGCTTTTAGGGCTTAGCCATGCGCTGCAATCCGTGGTGGGCAACAATTACGGCGCGCAAAGCTGGCAGCGGTCTGATGATGCCCTGCGCACGGGGATCGCGGTTTCGCTGATCTACTGCATCCTTGTGCAACTGGCCTACTGGGTCTTTCCTGCCAGCATGGCGCGCCTCTTTGTGGACGATCCGGTGGTGATCGCTGAATTCGCTCGAATTGTGCCTGTGACCTCGATGATGATCTGGCTTGCGGGACCTCTGGTGATGATCACGGCCTATTTTCAGGCGATTGGCCACGCGACACGGACCGCCATTCTGGGGCTCAGCCGGGCGTATCTCTTTGCCTTGCCTCTGACGTTCCTGTTGCCTTGGTTCATAGGCGAGATCGGCATTTGGCTTGCGGGTCCACTGGCGGAGCTGTGCGGCGCCTTGCTGACCATTGCCGTGCTGATGCAGACCCGCAGGACACTTGGCCTGCGCTGGGGGCTCTATTGCGCGCCAAAGGCACAGACCTCGCCCTAAAGAAAGCAGGCCCGCACCGCTTGCGTGCCTGCAAAATCCGTGTATATGCGGGGTTCCTTTGCAAGACTTTTTGAACCGCGCAGTCTCTCGTGGTGGGGCCGCAAAGGATTTTGCCCTGCCTATGAAATGCGCCTTGATATAAATGGAGATACCATGCCGCTGTATGAGCATGTTATGATTGCGCGTCAGGACCTGTCCAACACGCAAGCCGAAGGCCTTATCGAACATTTTGGCACCGTTCTGTCTGACAACGACGGGAAACTCGTGGATCACGAGTATTGGGGCGTCAAAACAATGGCCTACAAGATCAACAAGAACCGCAAGGGCCACTATGCCTTCCTGCGTTCGGACGCACCAGCGACCGCCGTTCAGGAAATGGAGCGCCTGATGCGCTTGCATGATGACGTGATGCGCGTGCTGACCATCAAAGTGGATGAGCACAAAGAGCTTCCCTCCGTGCAGATGCAAAAGCGTGACGAGCGTGACACCCGTCGCGAACGCCGTTGATTCCGGTTTGATTTTGAAAGGATACTAAAATGGCTGCAAAACCATTCTTCCGCCGTCGCAAGGTCTGCCCCTTCTCGGGCGACAACGCACCTGCGATCGACTATAAAGACACACGTCTGCTGCAACGCTACATCTCTGAGCGTGGCAAAATCGTGCCGTCCCGTATCACCGCCGTATCGGCCAAGAAACAACGCGAGCTGGCCCGTGCCATCAAACGCGCCCGTTTCCTCGCCCTGCTGCCCTACGCCGTCAAGTAAAGGAGAAAGCACATGCAAGTTATCCTTCTGGAACGCGTGGCCAAACTGGGCCAAATGGGCGAAGTCGTGGACGTAAAGCCCGGCTATGCGCGCAACTACCTGCTGCCACAAGGCAAGGCGCTGTCTGCGTCCAAGGCCAACGTCGAAGCATTCGAGGGACGCAAATCCCAGCTTGAGGCACAAAACCTCGAGACCAAGAAAGAAGCCGAAGCCATGTCGGCCAAGCTGGACGGCCAGCAGTTCATCGTGATCCGCTCTGCCTCTGACGCGGGCGCCTTGTACGGCTCCGTCACCACCCGTGACGCGGCTGATGCGGCAACTGCCGAAGGTTTCACCGTAGACCGCAAGCAGGTCGTTCTGACAGCGCCGATCAAGTATCTGGGCGTGCATGACGTTGAGGTGGTTCTCCACCCCGAAGTCAGCGCCACGATTGAGCTGAACGTCGCCCGCTCCCCCGAGGAAGCGGAACTGCAAGCCTCCGGCAAGTCCATTCAGGAACTGGCCGCCGAGGAAGAAGCAGAAGCAGAATTCGAGATCGCAGAGTTGTTCGACGATATCGGTGCTGCTGCCTCCGAGGACGATGACCTGGCCGAGGCGGTTGAAGCCCCTGCCGAGGACGACGCGGCCTCTGGCGATCAGGAAGAGACGACAGGCAACTAAGCCTTTCCTCTTTTTGCAAAATTGAAGCGCCGCGCGAGGGTATCGCGCGGCGTTTTCTTTTGCGCGGCGTTCAACGCTGCTTGCTGTGCCAAAGGATGAATAGCCCTGACAGAACGATCAATCCGGCACCAAGGAACATCGCTGCATTCAGTTTTTCGTCAAAGAACATGACCCCGATGCCAATGCCGAACAGCAATCGTGTGTAGCGAAATGGCGTAACCGCCGCGACTTCGCCTGTGCGCATTGCTTTCATCAGGCAGGCATAAGCGGTGACGCCTGCAAGGGTCGCTGCTGCAAGCTGTAGCAGGACCACCCCTCTTGGCTGTACAAACGGGACGCCTTGCCAAAGCGCGTAAAGCGCCCCTGCGACGACGATGGCCAGAAAGCCGTAAAACCCCAAGGCCAGAGTGCCCAAAGACGCGGGCGCGGCACGGCTTGCCAGATCTCTCCCTGCAAATCCGATCATGCCAATCACTGCAAGGATCGATAGAACGGAAAAACTCTCTGCGCCAGGCTGGATAATCACAACAACCCCTGCAAGGCCGACAAAAACGGCGACCCACCTGCGCCAGCCAACGCTCTCTCCGAACACCAGCGCGGCACCGATCACAACAACCAGCGGAGTGGCTTGCAAAATCACCGTCGCCGCAGACAGCGGGATCAGAGATATCGCGAGGACATAGAACAAGCGGCCTGTAATCTCGAAGAACACGCGGATGCACATGGGGCGTGACACTGCTTCGCGCACGAACAACGGCGTTCCGTTTCGCCGCATCAATAACGCAAAGATCAGCGCACCCCCTGCCCCGAACAGGATCAGGATTTGGCCAATTGGCAGCGTAACTGACGCGGCTTTGACGCATGCGTCTTCGATTGCAAAGGCAGCCATTGCGGCAACCATCCAAAGACTGCCAAACAGGTTGGCATTGTTCTGCGTCGGGGATTGGGCGCTCAAGAAAAATGCCTTTCAAATTCCCTGTAGAGGTGCCTCATGAGGGCGCCTGCGTCAAT
Organism: uncultured Sulfitobacter sp.; assembly: GCA_937923365.1. Classification (GTDB taxonomy): domain Bacteria; phylum Pseudomonadota; class Alphaproteobacteria; order Rhodobacterales; family Rhodobacteraceae; genus Sulfitobacter. The sequence goes on along the minus strand of CALAIJ010000128.1, from coordinate 11,213 downwards.
GTGTCCTTGCGAACACGCCCCTGCAAAGCTGCGCAAATTGACGCATCGTATTGAGCGTTCCACACGCCCCCCCATCTATCAATTGAAACAAGACGGGAGCCTTACAATGTTCGACATGTCCAGCCGTCATGACGGCGATTTGACCAAGCACACGCCACCCAAAGACCTGAAAGACCGCATCGCCCTGCGCACGGTAAAGGCGATGCGCGTGGTGGCCGACCGCTTTTTCGCCAAGCGGTATGGCCACCGCGCTGTCGTGCTTGAAACCGTGGCCGCAGTACCGGGCATGGTAGGTGGCCTGCTGCAACACCTGAAATCCGTGCGCCACATCCGTGATGATCAGGGCTGGATTCGCGAGCTGCTGGATGAAGCGGAAAACGAAAGGATGCATCTGATGACCTTCATCCACATCGCAGAACCTTCGCGCTTTGAACGGACCCTGATCATGTTGGGTCAAGCGGTGTTCTACAATATCTACTTCTTTCTCTACCTTTTTGCGCCGCGCGTCGCACATCGCATCGTCGGCTATCTGGAGGAAGAAGCAGTGATCAGCTACACCCAATATCTTGCGGAAATCGATGCAGGCGCCGTCGAAAACGTGGCCGCCCCGCAATTGGCCATCGACTATTGGGATCTTGGGCCAGACGCCACCCTGCGCGATGTGGTCATTGCCGTGCGTGCCGATGAAGCAGGGCACCGCGACCGCAACCACGAACTTGCGGACGAGATGGCGGCCTAAGCACCAGCTCGCCCCCCCCTGAACGAAAAAGGGCCACCCCGTTTGGGTGGCCCTTCTCTATTCCGGTGTCGCTTGGAAGTTACTCTTCCTCAAGCGCCTCGACAGCTTTCTGCAGATCCTCTTTGGAGACCTCTTTCTCGGTCACTTTGCCTTGCTCGGCGATGTGATCGACAACCTTGTCTTCAAACAAAGGTGCGCGCAACTGCTGCTGCATTTGCTGGTTCTGCTGCACGAACTCAAAGAACTGACGTTCCTGGCCAGGATACTGGCGCGCTTGATTCATGATTGCCTGGGTCATCTCGGCGTCGGTGACTTCCACTTCGGCTTTCTGACCCAGTTCTGCCAACAACAGTCCCAGACGCACGCGGCGTGTTGCCAGTTTTTTGTGCTCGTCTGTTGTCTCGATCTCGGGGTGATCGTGGCCTTCGACCTCGGGGTTTTCCTCATGCCACAACTGGTGTGCAATCTGGCCCGCTTCGGCGTCGAGCAGTGACGGCGGCAGGTCGAAATCGACCATCTTGTCGAGCTGATCCAGCAGGCCGCGCTTCATCACGGCGCGCGACGCGCCTGTGTACTCGGCCTCCAGACGCTCGGCGATTTGTGCCTTCAGCGCGTCCAGATCATCAGAGCCGAACTTTTTGGCCAGATCGTCGTTAATCTCGGCGGCAACAGGCTCTTTGACTTCTTTGACAGTGCAATCAAACACGGCCTCTTTGCCTGCCAGATGCTCTGCCTGATATTCGTCAGGGAAGGACACGGTGACAGCTTTCTCGTCACCGGCTTTGACACCGACCAACTGCTCTTCGAAACCGGGGATGAAGGAGTTTGAGCCAAGCACCAGAGGATAGTCATCTGCCGCACCGCCCTCGAACGCTTCGCCGTCAACTTTGCCCAGGAAGTCGATGACCACCTGATCGCCGTCCTTGGCCTTGGCGCCCTTCTTGCGTGGGGCGAAGTCCTGTGCGGTCTCTGCCAGATTGGCGAGCGCTTCCGCGATGGCCTCATCGTCAGCTTTGACGACCAGCTTCTCCAACTTGACCTTGCTCAGGTCTAGCTCGGGAATTTCGGGCAGCGCTTCGTAAGACATGGTGACTTCGACGTCGTCGCCTTCTTTCCAGTCCTCGTTGGTCATCTTGACTTCGGGCTGCATCGCAGGCCGGTCGCCGGATGTCTCGAAATGCTCACCCATGGCGCCGTCGATGGCTTCCTGCATGGCTTCACCCACAACACGCTGGCCAAACTGCTTTTTCATCAGCGCCATTGGCACTTTGCCCTTACGGAAGCCCTTCATCTCGACTTCGGGCTGTGCCTCAACCAGCTTTTCGTGAATCTTGGCCTCAAGCTCCTCGGCGGTGACTGTGATGTTGTAGCCGCGTTTCAGACCGTCGTTCAGCGTCTCGGTGACCTGCATGTTTGCTCCATGAAATAAGGCCGCACGCGCAGGGCGCACGGGGAAAATTTCAGTCCTTCTAGGGGGGTTGGCAGCGGCATGCAAGAGGCAGTGGCGCAGGTGCCACGTTCTATCGCGTCTGTGCGACCCACAAGTTGGCAGCCGTGTTCATCGCATCAAGGATTTCGAGGCTGCCAAGGTCGATCTCATCAAGTGTTTCAAGCTTAACCGGCAGGCCGGACACGACGCGTTCGATCTTGGGCTTGAGCATCTTCCAGCTACGTGCGGCGCGGCGCAATTCAGCGCGAATGGCGGCGGTAGGCGGCGGCGCGAGGTGGTCGGGCGGCACCGGCTCAGTGAGGCTGCGCAGCACGACGCTGAGGTAGCCGATGTCCTTGTTTAGCGCCACACGGTCACGTGGCGTGCTGAGACCCGCCTTGATCAGGCAGACGTTCTTGGCGATCTTCTGGCTGAGCATCCGCTGGCGGCCCACTTCGTTGATGGTGTGCTGCGTGCGCGCCTGATCGGGCGCGTCCTTGCGGCCTTTAGCGATGCGGCCCACGGCCTTGTTCATCATTTTTAGCGTGGGATCGTCGTTGCGCAGGATCAGCCGCACCACAACGCTGTGCCGATCGTTCGAGGCCAGCTGCCGGATCGAAGGCGTCAGCCGTGATGCCAATTGTTCAACCTCCTGCAAGAGCGCCAGGGTCTTTGCATCGCCTTCCGCCTGCAGCTTTAGCCTTTCGTGGCCCTTAATCAGCCCTTGCAGGACGCTATCAAACTCGACCGAGGCAATAAACGCCCGCTCTGCATTCAGCGCGGCATTCACGCCAAGCATCGCCAGACAGGCGGATTTGGTCATCAATTGCGTCAGCATGCGCTGGCGCCCGGCCAGATTGATCCGGTGCGTGACAAGCTGCAAATCCTCGGCCGCCGCAAGCGCCGGTCGCGGGACCGGCGCCAACAGCGCGGCAAGACACAAGGCAAGTATCAGCTTGTAAGGCAAGGTCTGTGCATCCCGTTTCAGCAAAAGTCACCGAGCAGGCGTATACACAATTCCCTTACAAGTCGTTAGGAGCCGCAGGGCTCCCTCACATGCCCAGCGCTTCCTTGTACATCTCCAGCACCGCTTCCTCTTCGGCAATGTCATCCGCATCGCGCTTGCGCAGGGCAATGACCTTGCGCATCACCTTGGTGTCGTAGCCGCGCGCCTTGGCCTCGGCCATCACTTCTTTCTGCTGTTCGGCAAGGTCTTTCTTTTCCGCATCCAGACGCTCGATCCGCTCAACGAACTGGCGCAATTCGTTGGCTGTGACGCGGTATGTCGCATCGCCCTGCTGTTCAACAACTTCGGGGTTTGTGCTTGTGTCGGTCATGGGGTGCTCCTGCGCTGTCCAGATTTTGGCCTGTGTTACGCGGCACATGCGCGCCCCGCAAGCGGGTCTTGCCGATGCGGGCAGATTGCCATAATCCCTGCGCTATGGATGACACTGGAATTTCTGTTTTCGACATACTGATCTGGACCGGAGCAGGGATCTCTGTTCTGGGCCTTTTGGGGCTGTTCTGGTGCATTGCAAAAGTGCGCCGCGCCAAGCGTGACGGCCAGGATGACGCAGCCATGCGCGCCACGTTGCAATCAGTCATGCCGCTGAACCTGGGCGCCTTGTTTCTGTCGGTGATTGGGTTGATGATGGTGATTGTGGGTATCTCGCTGGGTTGACATATTCGATTTAGCGAATATATCTAATCCCAAGCGACGCTGCCCTTTTCCAATGAGGTGACCCCGATGCCCATCGACCTGCCCGCCGCAAAACCTGTCGTCACCGCTTTTTTCGACACGGCAACCAATACGGTCAGCTATGTGGTGCAGGACCCCGAAGGGTCTGCCTGCGCGATCATCGATTCCGTGCTTGATTTCGATCATGCTGCGGGACGCACGGACACGGCCTCGGCGGACAAGATCGTAGCCTTTGTGCAGGACCAAAAACTTCAGACCCAGTGGATACTGGAAAGCCACGTGCATGCAGATCACCTTTCTGCGGCGCCCTACCTGCAAGAACGTCTGGGCGGCAAGATCGGCATCGGAGCCGGGATCACAACTGTACAGGATACTTTTGGCAAGGTTTTCAACGAAGGCACAGCCTTCCAACGTGATGGTTCGCAATTCGATGCGCTTTGGTCGGACGGGGACAGCCTGCACATTGGCCAGATGCGCTGCGATGTGATGCACACGCCCGGCCATACGCCTGCCTGCCTTACCTATGTGATCGGTAATGCGGCTTTTGTGGGTGACACGTTGTTCATGCCGGACTTTGGCACGGCACGCTGCGACTTTCCGGGGGGATCGGCGGATGATCTCTATGCCTCGATCCAGCGGATACTGGCGCTGCCGGACGAGACACGCATCTTTGTGGGTCACGACTACAAGGCACCCGGGCGCGAGGATTTCGCGTGGGAAACAACCGTCGCCGCGCAAAAGGCTGCCAATGTGCACATTGGCGGGGGCACGCCGCAGGCTGAATTCGTGACCCTGCGCGAGACACGGGACGCGACCCTGGGCATGCCCAAACTGATCGTGCCATCACTGCAAATCAACATGCGCGCGGGCCATATGCCCGAGCCAGAGGCAGACGGCACTGTGATGCTGAAGCTGCCCATAAACAAACTCTGAAGGACACACACATGATTGACTGGATATTTGGCCTGTTCGGCGGGCTGATGATCGGCTGCGCCGCTGCACTTTACCTGCTGGGCAATGGCCGCATCATGGGCGTCAGCGGCATCCTTGGGGGCCTGATCGACGGCTCTGCCCGCACCGCATGGGCGGAGCGTGGTGCGTTTCTGGCCGCACTTGTGGCGGTGCCCGCATTGCTGCAGTTGGGCAGCGCCCCGACAGTGGCAACCCATATAACCAGCAATCTGGGATTGATCATGGTGGCGGGCCTGCTGGTTGGTCTGGGCACCCGCATCGGCAATGGCTGTACGTCGGGCCACGGGGTCTGCGGCATCTCGCGGCTGAACATGCGCGGGATCGTGGCAACCTTGGTCTATATCGCCGCGGGCGCTGTGACCGTCGTGCTGTTGCGCAACCTGATCGAAGGGCTGTGATATGCGTCTTCTGATCGCCCTTTGCGCAGGTGGCCTTTTTGGCGCGGGCCTGCATGTCTCTGGCATGACCGACACTGCCAAGGTGCAAGGTTTCCTTGACTTCTTTGGCGCGTGGGACCCGACGCTGGCCTTTGTCATGGGCGGTGCGATCCTGCCAATGGCTGTGGCGTGGCAACTGACCGCCAGCCGGACCCCGCTTGCAGGCGGGACGTTTCCTGCCAAGCCCGATCCGGTACTGGACCGCAGATTGATCCTCGGCGCCGTCCTTTTCGGCGCGGGATGGGGGCTGGTGGGCCTTTGCCCCGGACCTTCGATTGCCTCGGTTAGCTATGGCGGGGCGGGCGGGATCGTCTTTTTGGCCGCGATGATCCTTGGCATGGGGCTGGCCCCCATGGCGGCGCGCCGTCTGGACACCAACCGGGCGCAGGCGTAAACCGACCTATGGATATTCGCCAGCTCACCCCCCGCTATTTCGTGGCGCCTCAGATCAGCGCAGAGGATCTTCCCGCCATCAAGGAGGCAGGCATCACCTGCATTCTGTGCAACCGGCCGGATATGGAAGTGCCCGCAAGCCATCAGGCGGCGGCCATCCGGCAAGCCACCGAAGCGGCTGGACTGCGGTTCGAAGAAGTCCCTCTGGGGCATCAGTCCATGGTGCCTGACGTCATCGCCCAAAACCGTAGGGTCGGCGCTGACAGCGAGGATGTGGTGCTGGCCTATTGCGCATCCGGCACCCGCTCCACCATTGCATGGGCCTTGGGGCAAGCGGGGGCATTGCCCGTGGCTGAGATTGTCGGCGCTGCACAGGCCAACGGCTATGACCTGCGCAACATAGAACATGTCCTGCACCAGCCGTTTATCTGATACCGGCCTGCAGCGTCTGAAGTTCGTCCTCTTCCTCAAAACCGGGAAGATCGGACATGTCCGGCAGATCGGGCAAATCGGCGAAACCGTCTTCTAGGTCGCGCATATCTGCCAAGGCGGGTGCCGCATCGTGAAGATGCTCCTGCGTCCCCGTGCCATCACCAGAGACCTTTGGCAAGTCCAGCGCAGACCTGTCAGAGGCCCGTCTGCGCGGGCTCCTTTGCGCCTTGGACTGGTGCTCCAACTGCAGGGCGCGGGTGCCGTCAATCTGACCCAGCGTGCCGCGCGCGATGCTGCGCCCGTCACGGGTCACAACAGTTGCCTGATCAAAGGCGCGGACATCCAGATCAAAGATGTCCCCAACGGCCAGACCCTGTACCTTTCCCAAGGACAAAGTGAGCGTGCTGAGCGCAATCCGCAATTCCACATCAAGCCTCAGAACAACTTTGTCGAGCCCTACTTTGGGCGCGGCCTGTGCTGCCGCATCATCTTCTGGATCGCCCGAATGGTCGCAGACCTCTTCCGCGACTGGCAGCAACAGCGTCAACGTCCCCTGTCGCTTGCCTGCGGCAATATCGAGGGTCAGCTGGATCACCTCGTATTCCGCCGCATCAAGCGACAACAGCAACAACCGCGCATCCTCGACATGGGCGCCAAAGGTGTAGCCGCTGATCAGGTCACGCTCGCTTGCCTCCTCCGGCAGTTCCCCTGCCCGGCTCAGCAATTCTTCGACAAACGGCGCGCAGATAGCAGCATCTGTGGCGGTGAGGCGACGGCCCTCACCTTCGGTCTGGGGCGTCACATTACCCATGGTTTGCTGCTGCATCAGCCCGCCGACCAGAGCAGGCTCCAACATCGCGGCAGCGATGCGCCCCCTTGCGCCATCAAACAACAGCAAAAGGTGGTCGTCCGGCACATGTTCCGGCAAATTGGGCCCCGAACTCAGGCTTTGGCGCGCACCGATGACGGCCATCGCCATACCCAACATCTTGTTGGCGACTTTCGCCGTACTCAGCCGCAAAGCTTTGGGCAAGGACATGGCGCGCGCCTGTCGGTCCTGCTGACCCAACATGACCTTACGGTGCAAGGCGCTCCTGTCGCCCTCAGGACGCGGATCGCCATGATTTTCTGGATCTGCTGCCATCGCCTCCCCCTTGCAGAGCGGTCGTGAGCGTTCTGCATACAGGGCAATTGGTTAAAGGAGCCTTTATGACGCAGCACTGCGCGCCAAAGAATCTGCGCCTTCCTGAGGTTGCTGGTCAGTCGGCACGCTGACCCGAAAGCCTGCACCGGTGCCATGCGCCATATACGTGATGTTCCCCCCCAGCCGGTGCATGATCTCGCGGCAGATAGACAGGCCAAGGCCCGCCCCCTCCCCTTCGACACCTTTGATGCGAAAGAACTTTTCAAAGATCACTTCGCGCTCGTCCGCCGGTATGCCGGACCCGTTGTCGATAAAGTCGATCTGAACCTCTCCCGCGACAACGCGCACAGAGATATCAAGACGGGGATTTTCTGCAGTGCAGTACTTCTGGGCATTTGAAATGAGGTTGATGAACACCTGTGCCAAACGGTCCAGATCAGTGTGCAACAGGATGCCTTCAGCCTGCGGATCCCGCGCAACATCAAGCGGCCGCGCAGCCCCGGCAAGCGACGTTGTGAGCGCCTGATCCAGCACGTCCCCCAGACGTCCCTCGCGCAAATTCAGCGTTACCTGGCCGTTCTCCAGCACGGACAGATCCAGCAGATCATCCAGCAACCGCGTGAGGCGGATGGTCTCTCCGTGAATGATGGAGGCATAGCGGGATTTGTCGGCGGCTTTCATGCCGCGCGCGTCCCGCAGAATTTCGGAAAACGACCGGATGGAGGTCATCGGCGTGCGCAATTCATGGCTGATCTGGCTCAGAAAGGCGTCCTTTTGCGCGGAAAGCTGGGTCAGCTTTTCATTGGCGCGGCGCAATTGTGCAGCGGTCTGGGAAATTTCTCGGGATTTGGCCTCCAACTGGCTGGAGTATTCCAGCATCTGCGCGGATTCGTCAGCAACCGCCAGCAGGTCCTGCACAGACACGGACGCACCACCCACGATTTGCCCGACCATCGCATGCGCTGTGGCAGCCCCCACCGCTGCGGCCAGCTCGCGCTCCAAGCCTTGGACAAAACGTGGTGTCGGCTCTGGCAGCCCCCCCTGTTGCCCTTGCGCGCGCGCCTCGGAGAGGAAAAAGCGCCGTGCCTCTTCCGCCCCCAGGATACGTTGCGCCATGATCATCAGATCTTCGGTCCCCGCAGCCGAGGCCGCCCAGCCGCGCCCGGGGTCCGCATGGTCCAGCACATTCACAAACTGCGCGCCCTGCAACCGCTCAATGGGCGAGGGAAAGGTAAAGAGCGATACAGCAACAAACACACCTGCGTTCAGCGTCAGGCTCCAGACAACGGCATGTACCGTCGGGTCAAGCCCCGTGATGCCAAACAGGGCTTGCGGCCGCAGCCAGCCCAGCCCCAGCAAGCCCTGTTCGAACGTCTGCGCGGACAGCGCCGCATCCACGCCAAAGCTGGGCAGCAGCATGGTGAATACCCATAGCGCAAAGCCTACGCCCAGCCCGCAAAGCGCCCCTGTGCGCGTGGCCCCACGCCAGAAAAGCCCCCCCATCATGGCAGGCAGGAATTGGGCAACACCGCCAAACGAGATCGTCCCGATAGCTGCCAGCGCCCCGCCGCCCGAAATGCGGTAGTAGGCATACCCGAGCGTCATGATGAGTAGAATGGACAGCCGCCGCGACAGGATCACCACATGGCGCACGTCGCCTGATTGCGTCGCACTCTCGCGCCCGCGTGCCAGCCAGATCGGCATGACGATGTGGTTCGAAACCATTGTGGACAGCGCAAGCGTGGCCACGATCACCATTGACGTGGCAGAGGAAAAACCCCCGAGAAACGCGAGCATCGCAAGCCCGTTCTGACCCTGGCTCAGCGGCAGGCTCAGGACGAACAAGTCCGGGTTTGACCCCTCGGGCAACAGGTTGAGCCCCACCACGGCGATGGGCACCACGAACAGGCTCATCAGCATCAGGTAAAGCGGGAAAGCCCATGAAGCCGTCTGCAAATGCCGCTCGTCGTCGTTCTCGACCACCATGACCTGAAACATCCGTGGCAGGCACAGAAAGGCAACGGCGGCCAGAAGCGTCAGCGTCACCCAACGCCCGCCCGCCACCTCCCACGTGCCGATGGCAGAGGCATCAATGCGCTCAAGCGTCTCGGCCACGCCACCGGCAAGCCCCCAGACCACAAAGGCGCCAACGGCAAGCAGGGCGATCAGCTTGACGACAGCCTCCACTGCGACGGCAATCACAACACCGGGGTGGCGTTCGTTTACGTTGAGGTTCCGTGTGCCGAAGAGAACTGTGAACACCGCCAGACCGGCCGCCACCCAAAAGGCGGCCTTGGCGCTGTTGAACGGACCCGAAGCCTGACCACTCAATGCAGCGTCAGGTGTGGCAAAGATGGCAAGTGACAAGACAACCGATTGTAGCTGAAGGGCGATGTAGGGCGTGACCCCAACAACCGCCATGCAGGTCACGACAAAAGCCAGCGTATTGGACTTGCCATAGCGCGCCGAGATCAGGTCAGCGACAGACGTCACCCTCTGACTGCGCCCCACCCGCACAAGACGGCGCAAGACCCACCACCAGCCGATCATGACAAGTGAAGGGCCAAGATAGATAGTGACGTACTCAAGACCCGACCGCGCGGCATATCCAACCGCGCCGTAGAAAGTCCACGCGGTACAATAGATCGACAGCGACAGCGTGTAGACCAAGGGCGAGCGTAACAACCAGCGCGCCTGCCCTCGCATCGCGGCACGCTCTGCAAGAAACGCAACGGCAAACAGTCCCGCCACATACAGCAGACACACGGCGACAAGTTGGTTAAGCGATACCATCAGGGGGTCTGTTTGTCGTCTGACACAGGTGTGCGGGTGCGCGCCCAAAGCGCCCAGCCTGCGGCGACCATCAATACCCAGATGCCAAAGACATAGCGCAGCGCAGTGCTCATCGGCACGGCATCCTCTGTGCGGGCCTCACCGGGCAGGCTCCATAACAACGGCACCATCCAAAGCGCCAGAACGAGGAACGGCAGGAAACGCACCGCATCCATCAGCCGCCTGCGCCGGTAACTGCGCCGCTCCAGAAACAGAGGGGTTTGCGCCATTGGTCCTACCCCGCCGAGAGCGCGCGCACGGCGTCCAGCATCTCGGTATTGGAAAAAGGTTTGGTCATGAACTTGCTGACCCCGGCCATCTCGGCCATCTCGCGGTCGCGGGCCTGACCGCGCGCGGTCAGCATGAGGACAGGCAGGTCCTGCAAGTCGGGATCTTCGCGCAACTCGTGCAAAATCTCGAACCCGCTCTTGCCGGGCAGCATCACGTCAAGGATGACAAGTTGCGGCGCGGCCTTGCGGATGATCTGCGCGGCGGTGGCGCCATTGGCCAGCGTCTCCACCCGCCAGCCGTCCTGACTGAGCAGGAAACGGATCGCCTCTGCGATGTTCATCTCGTCTTCGACGAGGATAACGTGTTTTGTCATCGGTCCTCCCCGCGCGGCCCACGTGTCGGGCTGCACACCGGCCCTCAAGGTGCACTGAAACGCGGGCTGCTGTCAAAACCGGATTTGCGCAAGCGCACAAGCTGTATCCGTCAGGTGCCTATGTTCAGGATCGAAGGTTCACGCCGCGCTGCACAGGATTGCTGCGGACACACACGACAGGTGGTGCCCACTTCCCGCGCGGGGCCGCTGCCTTCGGCGGCAGGGATCAGCAACATAACCGCTTGGGTCAGAGGTGGCTGGTTGTAGCCCTGCATGGCTTGCGCTTCGCAGGCGGCATAGCTGGTAAAGGGCACCTGACCGCGCCCGACCTGCGCGATGCGTTCGGACAAAACCAACCCGGGCTGCCCCAGCACCGCAAACAGCGGCCAAAGCGGGCACGCCGCCGTGTGGCGCGGCACGTTGAAGCCCTGAACGGACTTGCGGAAAATAACAGTACCGGAACGGTCGCAGACCACCAATCCGGCGCCCAGCTCGGGCAAGGCTGCCATGCGCCGCAGGATGCAGACAACCG
>CALAIJ010000127.1 GCA_937923365.1 uncultured Sulfitobacter sp. | reverse complement strand
GCTTTTGTGCTGGGCGGCGCATTGGCGCAGTTCCCCGTCGGCTGGCTTGCGGACAAGTTTGACCGCCGCTGGGTCCTGATCTGGCTGTCAGTTGCTGCCGTCGCCAGTTGCGGGGTCACGGCGGCAAGTGCGGGTCTGGGGACATGGGGCATTCTGCTGTCTGCCGGCCTCTTTGGTCTGACGACCTTTCCGATCTATTCCGTCGCGGCAGCACACGCCCATGACTTTGCCAGCTCGGACGAACGGGTGGAACTGTCAGCAGCCTTGATGTTCTACTTTGCCTTGGGCGCGATTTTTGCCCCTTATCTGGCGTCCCTGCTGATCGAAAATTATGGGCCGATGGCGATGTTCGCGATGATATCTGCGGCACATGTTGGGCTGGTCCTCTTTGGCCTTCTGCGGATGCGTGTGCGAAACACCAAAAAAGAGCGGACCCGCTACATCTATGCGCCGCGCACCTCTTTTCAGGTGGGCCGCCTGCTGGGCAAATCACGCGAGCGGGAATAGCCCTCTGGCGTGGGCGCGGACGGGCTGCTAAAGCGGGACCTCAACCCCTACAAAGGACCGACCCCCGTGGCCCGACATCTGATCACTTCCGCCATTCCGTACATCAATGGGATCAAGCACCTTGGAAATCTGGTAGGCAGCCAGCTGCCCGCGGATTTGTATGCACGTTATTTGCGCGGGCGCGGCCATGAAGTGCTGTTTTTGTGCGCCACGGACGAACACGGCACACCGGCCGAACTGGCAGCGGCCAAAGCAGGCAAACCCGTCGCGGAATATTGCGCCGAGATGCACGAAGTGCAGGCCCGCATCGCAAAAGGCTTCGGCTTGTCCTTTGATCACTTCGGGCGGTCCTCTAGCCCACAGAACCGCGCGCTGACACAGGCATTTGCGGCGCGACTGGCAGATCAGGGCCTCATCGACGAGGTTGAACAACAACAGATTTATTCGCCAACCGACGGGCGGTTCCTGCCGGACCGCTACGTGGAAGGCACCTGCCCGAATTGCGGTTTCGAGGATGCGCGCGGCGATCAATGCGACAATTGCACCAAACAATTGGACCCCGAAGATCTGATTGATCCCCGCTCAACCATCTCTGGTGCCACAGACCTTGAGATGCGCGCCACCAAGCATCTGATGCTGCGCCAATCCGCGATGAAAGACAAACTGGATGCGTGGATCGACAGCAAGACGGATTGGCCTGTCCTGACCACGTCCATTGCCAAGAAGTGGCTGCATGACGGCGACGGTTTGCAAGACCGCGGGATTACGCGTGACCTCTCGTGGGGGGTGCCCGTCAAACGCGGTGACGCTGACTGGCCCGGCATGGAAGGCAAAGTGTTCTACGTCTGGTTCGACGCGCCCATCGAATATATCGCCTGCGCGCAAGAATGGGTTGACGCGGGCAAAGGACAGGATTGGGAGCGCTGGTGGCGTACCGACAAAGGTGCGGACGACGTGCGCTACACCCAGTTCATGGGCAAGGACAATGTGCCGTTTCACACGCTCAGTTTTCCGTCCACGATCATGGGCTCCGCACAACCGTGGAAGCTGGTGGACTATATCAAAAGCTTCAATTTCCTGACCTACGATGGCGGGCAATTCTCCACGTCTCGCGGTCGCGGTGTGTTCATGGATCAAGCCTTGGAAGTCCTGCCCGCTGATACATGGCGCTGGTGGCTGCTCAGCCATGCGCCCGAGACCTCGGATGCGGAGTTCACATGGGAGAACTTCCAGACCGCCGTGAACAAGGACCTCGCCGATGTTCTGGGAAATTTCATCAGCCGGATCACCAAGTTCTGTCGCGCCAAATTCGGTGAAGCAGTCCCTGAGGCTGGGGCTTATGGCCCTGCCGAAGAAGCATTAATCGCGGATCTGACCGCACGTGTTGCACGATATGAGACCTTGATGGATGCAATGGAAGTGCGCAAATCTGCGGCTGAGTTGCGCGCGATCTGGGCAGCCGGGAACGAATATTTGCAAGCCCAAGCGCCTTGGACCACGTTCAAGACCGACCCTGACAAGGCCGCAGCACAGGTGCGCCTCGCACTGAACCTGATCCCGCTCTATGCGGTTCTGTCCGCACCCTTCATGCCTGCGACAGCGGCTTCAATGGTAGAAGCCCTGCATCTTGAGATGCCACACTGGCCTGATGATGTGCCAACAGCGCTCTCATCCATGGCCCCGGGCCATGTCTTCGCCGTGCCCGAGGTGCTGTTCGCCAAAATCAGCGATGAGGACCGCGATGCCTGGGCCGAAAGGTTTGCAGGCAGAAGGGACTGACACCAGCGGCTAGAATTCTTCCCAGCCTTCGTCGTCCATTTCCATCTCTTCAGAATTCGCCAGAGCCAGATTGCCCGCAAGCGCAGGAGCAGGCACGGACACAGGGCGCGGGGCGGGTGCCGGATCATCCAGCCCCGCGATCCGGAACCGCGCAACGGCGGTGGCCAGCGCATCCGCTTCGGAATTCAGGGCATGGCTGGCCGCTGTGGTTTCCTCGAACATTGCTGCGTTTTGCTGCGTGACGTGGTCCAGTTCTGTCACTGCGGCATTGATTTCAGCGAGGCCGCTCGATTGTTCGCGGGCAGAGGATGCGATGGCAGACACGCGATCGGAAATCTCGGACACTGACGTGACGATCGACGCCAAAGCTGCACCTGTTCGATCCACCAGATCCACGCCTTCCTGCACCTGATCGCCACTTGCCGAAATCAACGCGTTGATCTCGCGCGCCGCGTCCGAAGAGCGTTGCGCGAGCGCGCGCACTTCGGTGGCCACAACGGCAAAACCGCGACCGGCCTCACCTGCGCGCGCAGCCTCCACCCCGGCATTCAGTGCCAGCAAGTTGGTCTGAAAAGCGATATCATCAATGACCGACGTAATCTTTGAAATCTCCTGACTTGAGGTTTTGATCCCGTCCATTGCGGCCACGGCTTTGCGGGCAACATCGCCGCCCTGTTCGGCGTTGGTTTGTGCGTCTGTAGACATCTTGCTGGCGTCATCGGCACCTTCTGCTGCGGAACGGACGGACACCGTTAATTCGTCCAGCGCGGCGGCTGTTTCTTCCAGCGTTGCGGCCTGCTTTTCCGTTCGGCGCGACAGATCATCGGCGGCCGATGTGATTTCGACGGTTTCGCTTCGGATCGAGTTGGCGTTGTGTTTTACCGAAGCAATCGCCTCGCGCAACGAACCGACGGTCCGGTTGAAATCGGTGCGAAGCGACTGGTAGGATTCCGGCACATTATCGTCCATCAACGTTTCAAGGTCACCATCCGACAGGTTTGTGAGCGCAACACCCAGCTTATGGACAACATCCGTCTGCTCCTGCGCGGTGCGCAGGCGGGCTTCATTGGCTTCGCGCATGGCGCGATCCGCTTCTGTCACATCGGTCGCAATAAAGATCACGCCATCGCGGTTGCCGTCCTGATCGGGGATCAGCGCAAAGATACCCTGCATCACCAAAGTCCGTTGGGCATGGGCGCTGGAAACCGTGAAACGCCCTTGCTGGATCTGTCCGGTAAGGACCCCGTCGACAAATTTCTCACCTTTGGGATCATCATCGAGATTGCCTGCAAACATGCTTGCAAAACTGTAGACCGGAGTCTCCTGAACGGTGCTGCCAAGCAGTCGAAGCAAGTTTGCATTCGCTTCCGTCACGCTGCCGTCTGGCGCAAACTCCAGCCAAATCTGTGTATGATTGATGGCTTCTACCAAAGCAGTACTGCGTTCGGTCCCGGTCATATCGCGCCACTCTATGACGCAGCCTAGAATATCACCGTGATTGTCCAAAGCAGGATTGATCCGAAGGCGCAAGATATGGCGGCCAGGCGACAACCGCATTTCGGCATGCCGCGATACTCGGGCACTATTAGCACCTTCTGCTGACAACCTGTCTAGAAGCGGCTGAATACCTGCAACATCGCGTAAATCCGATCCGACAATGTTCTGGGGCGTCAACCCCGGCCAGACCTCATCAATGTCAGGCATCACCATGCCCATCAGCTCTTCGCAGGCGGGATTGACAAAAGTGATCTGGAAATTTTCATCAGCCATCATCATGGGCGCGGATGAACCCACAAAGGCCGCGCTTTTGAAGGCGGTTTCACGTGCAGCCTCGTCAGCGCTTTGCAGCGCTTGCCGGAAGGTATCAAGCTGGCCTGCCATTTCCCCGATTTCGTCGCGGCGGCGCATGTAAGGCACCTTGAGGCGGCGGTCGCCCATTGCAATGGCGTGCATCGTGCTTTCCAAACGCACAAGCGGCAGGGTCAGCAACCGTCGTAGCAGATAAACGACGACAGGAATGCCGAAGATGAGCAACAAAATGCCCGTCAATGTGTTGGTTTGCTGGGTCTGTGCCAGGTCTGCCAGCCTGTGCTCGGTCGTCCATTTGGTCACGACGGCACCCACGGGAACGGAGGTGTCGCCAAAGTAGACAGGCACCGCAGTTACTGCCAGACCCGCCCCGTCAATGACCGCATTTTCACGAATGGCACGCTGTGCCAGCTCCTGCACAAGGTCGGTGTCATAAGCGCCCGCACTTCCAGCAAAAAACACTTTTCCATCGGCATCAAAGACAACCGCGCTGACAATGTCCCTGCCCCCCTGCTCCACCACGCCGTCAACGATTTCATCGACAGCGGCGACATTATCAAATCGGATCGCGCCGCCCAGTTGCATGGCAAGTAGATTGCTGACCTCCAACGAGCGGGCGGCCATGTCCGATCGGGTACTTTCCACCAAGGCCCGATGGCTGCGCGTCTCGATAACGGTGACAACGCTGACAACAAATATGGCGATCAAAGCCGTGCATTTGAATTGCACACTGTGCCACGCGGCAACTCCGGTGCGCTTCTTGCCTGCTGACGCCATTTTGTACCTCGTTATGCTGATCTGGCCCCTGACGGACCCCTTGTGCTAGCGATAAGAGGCAGGTCTTACATCAGCCTTAACAATGCGCGGCCTCACGCCCTGCGCGTTGTTAAAAGTCTGCTCAACTTTTCCTGATCGGGTGTCAAAGGCCATAGTCAACGGCGTGCAGACAGCCGTCGCCCCTTTGCAGTCGGCTGCGAGATCAATCTGCTGGCCAAGTCGCCCAAACGTTAAGAATTGATTGACTGATTGGCCTTTTTTAACCACAAACCCCGTAATAAAATTTTTTGTGCTGTTTTTTTTGAGGGGGTTAAAGATGGCCAGATTTACAGAAACAATCCTTTTCGAGACCGAAGACCAATCCATTTGGAACTCTGGTGATGCCACCGACCTTTACTTTGGCACCCGCGATTACCTGATCTACGATGCCCCGCGGATCTCGGAGACTTTTGGCGCGGACATTGAAGTGGCCGGGTTCAGCGCAACAGTTTTCGCCGATCTTGCTTTCGGGCTTGAGGTTTACGCAACCCTTGGCACAAACGCCGGTTTTGACGCGAATTTGGGGTTCGCTTTCGAGATCGAA
>CALAIJ010000126.1 GCA_937923365.1 uncultured Sulfitobacter sp. | reverse complement strand
TTGAACGTCCGCTCGACGATGCGGTCGGCCTTGGCAAAGCCTGCCTCCAGATCACCATGCCCGAATTCGAAGTGCGAGGTGACGTTCTGCGACATGCCTGCGGGTACGTTCTCCAGCGCGCGGCCTTCCTGCACGATGGGCGCGTCGGGCTTCATCGCGGCGTCCACATCCGTGACGTGGGGCAGGACCTCATAGTCGACCTTGATCAAGCGGATGGCGGCCTTGGCGGCAGTCTTGGAGGTGGCGGCAACGGCGGCAATGGCGTGCCCGTCATAAAGGACCTTGCCGCGGGCCAGACAATTCTCGCCGATGTCGGCGTAGTATTCATCCTCGGGCGTGGCAAAATCGTCAGAGGTGACCACGGCCTTGACGCCGGGGGCTGCAAGGGCGGCACTGACGTCGATGGACTTGATCTGCGCATGGGCGTGCGGGCTGCGCAGAATGCGCCCGTGCAGCATGCCGGGGGCAGAGATGTCCGCGCCATACATCGCCTTGCCGGTCACTTTGTCGATGCCGTCAGGGCGGGGCACGCGGGTGCCGACAACTTTGAAATCACGCTTTTCGGAAGTGTTATCGAAGGCCATGTTATGCGCTCCTCATTTCAGCAGCGGCAGTTTGCACTGCCTTGATGATCTTGTCGTAGCCCGTGCAGCGACACAGATTGCCCGCAAGCCAATACCGGATTTCGGTGTCCGTAGGCTCGGGGTTCTGCTCCAGTAGGGCCTTGGCCGCGACCAGAATACCGGGGGTGCAGATGCCACATTGCAAGGCGGCCTCTTCGATAAATACGCGCTGCAGGGGGTGCAGCGTCTCGCCGTTGGCCATGCCTTCGATGGTCTCGATCCGGGCCCCTTGGGTTTCGACCCCCAGCACAAGGCACGAACACACGACCCGCCCGTTCAGCGTGACGGTGCAGGCACCGCAATCGCCTGTGCCGCAGCCTTCCTTGGCGCCGGTGAGGCCCAAGCGGTCCCGCAAGACGTCCAGCAGGCTTTCGTCCGCGTGGCAGAGGAACTCGGTGGTGTCGCCATTGATGGTGGTTTCGACGGGGATCGTTTTCATGATGCACCTCCGGCGCGGGCATAAGCGATATGGGCGGCGCGTTTGGCAAGCACGCCCGCTGTCTTGGTACGAAATTCGATTGTTCCGCGCTTGTCTGTGATGGGGGAACACGCAGCCTCTACGGCCGCGACCATTTTTCCGATTGCCACATCGTCAAGCGTGCTGCCGATCAGCGCAGTTGCAGCATCTGTGACCAGACGCACGGTGGGGGCGACGGCACCGATGGCAACGCGGGCGGCGGACACGGTGCCATCTGTGTCCAGTTCCAGACTGACCGCGGCGGATGAGACGGCAATGTCCATTTCCGTGCGCGGAATGAACCGCAGATAGGCGTCACCGGAACGCGCAGGCCGTGCGGGCAGAAAGATAGAGGTGATGAACTCTCCCTTCGCCATCGACGTCTTGCCGGGGCCGGTGGGGATTTCTTCGACGGCAACATCACGTGGGCCATCGGGCCCGTGCAGGCGCGCCACGGCGTTTGCGGTGAACATCGCAGGGACGCTATCGCCCGAAGGTGAACTGGTGCCCAGATTGCCCGCAAGCGTGGCACGGCTTTGCACCTGGGTGGAGCCGATCAGCTCCAGGCCCTCAACCACACCGGGCCACATCGCTTTGACGCCTGCATGCTCGCCCAGCTCCGCGCCGGACACGGCCGCCCCAATGCGAAAACCGCCGTCTTCCTGCGTGATGTCGCGCATGCCGGGCAGGTGTTTGAGATCGACAATCAGGTCCGGCTCCACCGTTTCCGCCTTCAACTGGACCAGCACATCGGTGCCGCCCGCCAGGATCCGCGAAAGGCCCTCCTCGGCGTGGAGCAGCGCTGCGGCTGCATCAAAGTCATCGGGCTGTACGTATTTCATGAAGTCTTCCATTTTCAGCAGAAAGGGCAGGCCCGTGGGCCACATGTCTGGGGCATCCTGTCGCGTGCGGCACAAAGCGTCAAACCCAATATCGCCGATCTGGCGATTTACCGCAGCAGAAACGCGGGGCCTGACCCTAGGCTGTCTGCAACAAAATCTGTTTCCAGATGGCGATCTCGTCAAACAGCGTCGTCTCGCGCCGCAGCCCCCAAGGTCCGAATTCGACGTGGCTGACACCCATGACATGCACGTCTGCGCCGGTTGGCGCGCCGAAGTGGCCCCAGCCTTCGTGACGTCCGGTCAGCGACCAGCGAATGGCACTTCGAGGCGGCATCAAGGGGTCTTCGCGCCCGATCTGGTGGTCGATCCTGAACGCGGCATTTGGAAAGGCGCTGCGCAGCCCCATCCAGAAGCGGTCAGCGGCATCATGGCCGTGCATCTCGCGCCCGCCGGGCAAGGCAAGCTGACAGGCGCGGTCGTAAGTCTGCGGGATGACGCTAAAGTCGGCCTGCATGATACGTGCCAGAATGTCGGCGTGCCGCTGGCCCCATGCGTTGTCGTTGCCTGTGCCTTTATAGGGGCCGGCCTCATCGGTGTGCGGGGTCAGGGGCATGGCTGCGTCCCCTGCGGCGATCATGGCGGCGGCAACGTCTCGCGGGGATTGCCCGAGACCGATGGCAATTGCTGCGTTGTCGCGGATCAGCCATTCGTCCCAGACGCGGTTCTCGCGGCAGAACGTATCGGCAATGGTGCGGAACGTCAGCTTGGCCCCTGTGGCCGGACCAAAAGCACCCCCTTGGTGGGTGGCGGTCGAGACGATCCGGTGCGACGACAAAAACCCTGCATCGGGGTCGCCCGACCAGATAACGTCCTCTCCGAACAATTGCCTGTCGGGAAATTCGCCAAGAGTTGCCATTGTATTGGCCTTACCTGCCGCGTTGCCTCTGCTGATGCCTGCGGGCGTGCGCACCAGCAGATCATCGCCGTAGTGCCAATCGAGCGCGGAAATCTGGCGACCTTCCCAGATCATGGCCGTACATTTCAAAATGTAGTCGGGAAGATCCGCGAATTGGGGATCGAAACCTTTCATGGGCGTGCTCCTGCTGCGCTCTTGGAAGAAGGGCCATTATGGGGGGCACGATGCAAGCGATTACTGCCTGTGTCGTCTTGGAACGGCGTACCGCTGACCTTCTTTTCGGACCAATTTCCAGCGGCCAAATTCTGCAAGGGGCATCTGGCTTTGACAAGACACGCTGAGGGGGTGGGACTGGTTGGCACAATCCCAGGCCCATGGCTTTGCCGCTAAAGGCATGTCTCTCGGCACAATTCCACCATGGGTAGCGAAGATGCCCGCCACAATGTGTTTGAACTATGACGACCGGTTTTTTTACGCGCAACGAGATGCTCTGAGATGTTCGAAAACCCCATATTAATAAGGGGAATGCGCGTTTCTTAACGCTGTGTTTCCGGATCGGGAGCAAGTTTACAAAAACCGAGGTAATAACCCCTTCCGGGCACAATCCCGCCCCAGTTCGTAGGTAGTTCTTCCTCCAAAGGGCGACGTGTGCCTTGTTTTTTGGAGATACTGATCATGCCAACGGCAAACGAGTTAACGATTAACACCGGCGCAACAGCGCAGGATATGGCAGATGCGATTTTTGGTGAGGGCGTTTCAGTTGTCTCGGCCACCTATACTGGTGCGGTGGGCGCTTCGGGTGTGTATTCGGACGGTATCGCCACATTGGGAGAGTTGACCCAGTCCGACACGGGCGTGATCCTCTCCACGGGTAACGTGGCTGACTTTACCAACTCCACGGGCACAGCTGATACAAACACAGCGGCAGGGACCTCGACGGACCACACTGGTGTTGGTGAAGTGGATGGCGATACGCGCCTTGATGCGGTGTCTGGTCAGGCGACCGAAGATGGGGCCTTCTTTGACGCCACCTTCACGTCGACGGGCGACTTGCTGACGATGCAGTTTGTCTTCACTTCCGAAGAATATCTGGAATACGTCAACGGCGGCGTGAACGACGCGATTGGCGTCTGGGTGAACGATGTTTACGTGCCACTGACGCTGGCGGACGACTCAACCACCAATGTGACCATTGACACGATCAACAACGTGTCGAACTCCAACCTCTATCTCGACAACCCTGCCGATCAGGACCCCTACAACACAGAGATGGACGGCGGCACGGTTGTTATGTCGTTGACCGCACCTGTGAATACAACGGGAACCAACACGATCCGCATTGGCATCGGTGATGGTGGCGACTCGGCTTACGATTCCAATCTGTTGATCATGGGCAACTCCATTCAGTCCGTGTCTATCGCCGAATCCGATCAGCTGATCCAGGGTGTGAATGCGACGCAGGTCCACAATCTGCTGGCCAACGACATCAACACCACCAGCAGCCCGCTGACCATCACCCACATCAACAACGTGGCCGTGAACGTGGGCGACACGGTGACCTTGCCCTCGGGTGAGCAGATCACCCTGAACGCGGACGGCACAGTGACGATCCTGACGGATGCGGACATTGGCACCAACAACTTTACCTACTCAACCGTGGACGCCAACGGCAACCCCGCCACC
>CALAIJ010000125.1 GCA_937923365.1 uncultured Sulfitobacter sp. | reverse complement strand
GTGATCAAAGCGATGGCTTCGGGATGGTTCAGTTTGACGCCGCGGGCCAAACGCTTGCGGGCCACTTCGGCGGCCATGGCGATCAGCAGTTTGTCTTTTTCACGAGGGGTCAGTTGCATGGTTTATAGCCTCCATGAGTTCGGTAAAGTGTTGTTTGAAAGGTGCTCAAGGATAGGGATCAGGTTGCGGCGAAGGTCGAAACTGTCGCGGGCAAGCTGGCGGATTACCAGCACATCATCAGCCAGCATGCTGGCACCTGCGGTTTGCGGCAAAAGTGCGCGCAACGTTTTGAGGTGGCCTTGTGCATCGGGGGCCACCATCACGACGCTTGCCATGGCACCGGCCCCATTTGCGATAGCCGGGCGGGCCAGATGTGCGGCGGCATCGCCGTGCAGGTCCATGCCATCGATATAGAGCGGGCGGCCCTCTCGCGTGATCCTGATACGATCCTGAAACGTCACATCCTGCAAGGTTTCGCGCATGGCGGCGCGGCCGAAGACCACGGATTCCACCATCAACAGGCGGGCGCGCGGGGCCAGATCAACACGCAAACGGCGGTGCAACGCGCAACGATCGAACAGGATCAACTCTTGCGGCAGCCAATTCAGGCGGGCCCCGTCGTGGACCGACACGTCCGTCGTCACACGGGCAATTTCCCCGCTTTGGGCACGGTAGGCGCGCTCGGCGGCCTGGGTGGTCATGCTGAGCGCGGCACCGGTCTGCACCTCTATGTCCAGAGAAAACTGATCACCGCCGGTGATGCCACCTGCCGTATTGACCAAAATTGCTTCGGCATCGGGTCTATGGGTCCGCGGGAAGACCAATCTGAGCGAACCTGACTGGCGCAGGTCACGCAGGCGGGTCAGCCCCTGCGCATCCCCAAATACACACAGCTTTCCCGTGCCGCGCGCGCGCGGCTGGGACGACCTCTTTCGGGGCAAATCGGTATGCAGCAATTGGTTGATACGTGGCCCCGGCAATCTGTCGCGTCGCCCGCAATTTCAGCACATCAAACGGCTGTGGGGCAGAGTTTCGCGCCAAAACACCCCGCGAAATCGCGCGAACGGTCAATTGCGCGGCAGTTACAGCGAATGACGCACAACAATTAAGCATTCACATAGGATAGTGGACTTAATCCACCGACTGATTTGCCCTTGGTGCTGCAACGCAGCAAATTTGAGGCATCTCCAACCGTCGAATCGTGACGGAGACAATTGGAGTGTGTGACGACCGGATGAATTGGACCTCAGACCAGCCGCCACACGGTTTGCAACAATTAAGTTGCAGGGAATAGCTAATGTGCATGCCTTGCGAGAGCAAGATGCGGATGGTCTCCCTGCTCGGAGAACTCATATGAAAACGATACCTGCTCTTGCCACCGCCCTTGTGACGCTGACGGCGCTGCCTGCTATCGCCGCAGATTGCCCGATCAAAGTGGGTGTGCTGCACTCGCTTTCCGGCACGATGGCAATTTCTGAGACGACGTTGAAAGACACGATGCTGACGCTGATCGACCAGCAAAACGCCAAAGGGGGCGTCTTGGGCTGTCAGCTTGAAGCGGTCGTGGTGGATCCGGCCTCTGACTGGCCCCTGTTCGCAGAGAAGGCCCGCGAACTGCTGACGGTCCAGAACGTTGATGTGATCTTTGGCAACTGGACCAGCGTCAGCCGAAAATCTGTCCTGCCGGTTATTGAAGAATTGAACGGGCTGCTGTTCTACCCTGTGCAATACGAAGGCGAGGAAAGCTCCAAAAACGTGTTCTACACAGGGGCCGCGCCCAACCAGCAGGCGATCCCTGCCACCGACTACTTCCTTGACGAGCTTGGCATCGAGAAATTTGCGCTGCTTGGCACCGACTATGTGTACCCGCGCACGACCAACAATATCCTTGAGGCCTATTTGAAATCCAAAGGCATCGCGGACAGTGATATCTTTGTGAACTACACACCCTTCGGGCATTCTGACTGGTCCAAGATCGTGGCCGATGTCGTGGCACTTGGTGCGGATGGCAAGAAAGTCGGCGTGATCTCGACCATCAATGGCGATGCGAACATCGGCTTTTACAAAGAGCTGTCAGCGGCGGGTATCTCGGCCGATGACATCCCCGTCGTCGCGTTTTCGGTTGGGGAGGAGGAACTCTCTGGTCTGGATACCAGCAACCTTGTCGGTCATCTTGCGGCGTGGAATTACTTCCAGTCTGCAGACACGCCTGCCAATGCCGAATGGATCGCCGCGTGGAAAGATCGCATGGGCGCGGAGCGCGTGACCAACGACCCGATGGAGGCCCACTACATCGGCTTTAACATGTGGGTCGCGGCTGTTGAGGCAGCAGGGACGGCAGATGTGGATGCGGTGCGCACGGCGATGTACGGGCAGGAATTCCCGAACCTTACCGGTGGCACAGCCGTCATGTTGCCTAACCACCACCTCGCCAAGCCCGTCCTGATCGGCGAGATCACGGCAGAGGGCCAGTTCGACATCATCAGTCAGACAGCCGAAGTGCCGGGGGATGCATGGACTGACTTCCTGCCCGAATCCGCCAAGCTGGTGTCGGATTGGAAGGACTTGGGCTGCGGGATGTACAATACCGAGACAAAGAGCTGCGTGCAGACTTTGTCCAATTACTGACCCAACAGCGAGGGCGCGCTTCGGTGTGCCCTCCACCTCTGATTTTCTGGAAAGTGATTATGAAGACCTTGCTGCTGGCCTTGTGCTTTGCGCTCTCCCTTGGCCATTGGGTCTCGGCTCAAACGACGCCGGTTCAGGACGTGTTGCAAAGCCAGCGCGCGTTGATCGAGAAAAGTTCGCGCCGGTCCATTGGTCCTGCGATTGATGCATTGGTGGCAAGCGGGCTGCCGCAGATGCAAAATGTGCTTGAGATGTGGCAGGCCAAAGAGATGTGGCAGCGTAAGGCGGATGGCTTGTTCTTTGCCGCGTCCAAGAACGCGGATGGCACGTATACGCTGCAAAACCTTGAGGATGGTGCTGTTGTCGGCACCGCGGCCTCCACCGATCTTAAACAACTCAAACCCAACAGCGGCGTGCGGGCGATGATCGCAACAGCCCTTGTGCAATTCCAGCTGTCCGATCCTGATCCCGCCAAACGCGCCGATGCGCTGAACGCGATTGCCCGTGACCCTGAG
>CALAIJ010000124.1 GCA_937923365.1 uncultured Sulfitobacter sp. | reverse complement strand
ACGTGGCCCACACGGTCGCGGTTGAAGAGATTGCGCGGGCCTCTGCCTCTGTCTCGTTGTCCTACGGCGCGCATTCCAATCTATGCGTCAATCAGATCAAGCTGAACGGCACGGCAGAGCAAAAGGCCAGGTTTCTGCCGGACCTGTGTTCCGGCGAACATGTGGGCGCATTGGCCATGTCAGAGCCGTCCGCCGGCAGCGACGTGGTCTCGATGAAGCTGCGCGCCGAAAAGCGCAACGATCACTACCGCCTCTCGGGTAACAAATACTGGATCACCAACGGGCCGGATGCAGATACGCTCGTCGTTTATGCCAAGACGGACCCCGACGCAGGATCAAAGGGCATCACCGCGTTCCTGATCGAGAAATCCATGAAGGGTTTCTCCACCAGCCCGCATTTCGACAAGCTGGGGATGCGTGGATCCAATACGGCCGAGCTGATCTTTGACGATTGCGAAGTGCCCTTTGAGAACGTGCTGGGCGAAGAGGGGCGCGGTGTCGCGGTCCTGATGTCCGGCTTGGACTACGAACGTGTCGTGCTGGCGGGGATCGGTCTGGGGATCATGGCGGCCTGTCTGGATGAGATCATGCCCTACATGGCCGAGCGCAAGCAGTTCGGCCAACCTATCGGGAATTTCCAGCTGATGCAGGGCAAGATGGCCGATATGTACACGGCGATGAATTCGGCGCGGGCCTACGTCTATAGCGTGGCGCAGGCCTGTGACCGCGGCGATGTCACCCGTGCGGATGCGGCGGCCTGCTGTCTTTATGCCTCGGAAGAGGCGATGAAACAGGCGCACCAGGCGGTTCAGGCCATGGGCGGGGCTGGCTATTTGTCCGACAATCCCGTGGGCCGCATCTTCCGCGATGCCAAGCTGATGGAGATCGGGGCAGGCACCTCGGAAATCCGCCGCATGCTGGTGGGCCGCGAGATGATGGGAGCAATGGGATGAAACTCTGCGCAGTCGCTTTTGTGTTTTTGGCAGGGCCCGCACTGGCGCAATCAGTGGGCTATTCCGATGCGCGCACAATGCAGTGCCTTTCTTTCGCCGGCGAGGAATATGGCGCGGACGCCTGCATCGGGGAGTCCGCGAACCTATGCATGGAGAGCGCTGACGGCGGGACCACCTACGGCATGATGGGCTGTCTTGACGGCGAATTGCAGTTCTGGGACCGCAAGTTGAATGCCAACTACCGCGTCGCCATGGCAAACGCCAAACAAAGCGACATCGATACCGAAGCCAAGAAGTATGGTCGGCCAAGCCAAGCAGAGGCTTTGCGCGACATGCAGCGGGCGTGGATCACGTTCCGCGATGCTTCTTGCGCATATGAGCACAGCCGCTGGGGTGGCGGAACGGGTGCCGGACCTGCCGCCGCCGCTTGCATGATGCGCCTGACGGGCACGCAGGCGCTGGTGCTGGCGCAATAACCGACGGAGGTCTGCCATGTCATCGCCCAGTCAGGATGCGGCACAATCTTTGAAAGATGGGGACGCTCTGAACATGGCTGCGCAATGCCTTGATGGCATGGCGGGCGAGCTGGCGATTATCGATCTGACGGGCGGCGCGCGGCGCGACATCTCGAAAGGCGCATTGCACGAGATGGTCGATGGGTTGGCGCGCAACCTTGCGACGCAGGTCGCGGTGGGGGACCGCGTTGGCGTCTTGCTTGGCCAGTCCGCCTGGTGTGCCGCTGCGCATCTGGCGATCTGGAAAATTGGCGCGATATCAGTGCCTTTGTTCAAACTCTTCAAGCATGATGCGCTGGCCTCAAGGGTCGGTGACGCAGGGTGCGAGATTGTATTGACGGATGCGGAAGGGGCCGAATTGCTGGGCGATCTGGCGCAGGCATGGATCGCGGAAAAGGTCGGCGTGGGCGGGGCACCTGTGCCCTTTGCAGATACCACATCTGAAACGCCTGCGGTGCTGATTTACACCTCCGGCACCACCGGCACGCCCAAGGGCGCGCTGCACGGCCACCGCATATTGGATGGCCATCTGCCCGGCGTTGTGGTCAGCCACGATCATCTGGGCCAGCGCGGAGATTGTCTTTGGACGCCGGCCGATTGGGCATGGATCGGCGGGCTGTTCGATGTCGCCATGCCGGCACTTGCCTTGGGCGTGCCCGTCGTCGCGGCCCGCATGGAAAAGTTCACAGCCCAGGGCGCCGCCCGGATCATCGCACAGAACGGTGTGCGCAATGTGTTCTTTCCGCCTACCGCCTTGCGCATGATGAAAGCGGAGGACGCAAAAGTATCCGGCCTGCGGTCTGTCGCCAGCGGAGGAGAACCCTTGGGCGCAGAGATGCTGGCATGGGGGCGGCAGGCTTTCGGCTTGGATATCAACGAGTTCTACGGCCAGACAGAATGCAACATGGTGGCGTCCTCTTGCGGGGCGGACTTTCCCGCGCGGGCAGGCTGCATCGGCAAGGCGGTCGCAGGCCACGAGGTGGCAGTGATCGATGCGGCAGGGAACCCGACCACGGAGGAAGGCGACATTGCCGTGCGCAAAGGCTCGCCCTCAATGATGTTGCGCTATTGGAACCGGCCAAAGGCAACGGCAGAGAAATTTCGTGGCGACTGGCTGCTGACGGGGGATCGCGGCGTGCTGGAGGACGGCTATCTGCGTTTTGTGGGGCGCGAGGATGATGTGATTACTTCCGCCGGATACCGCATTGGTCCCGCCGAGATCGAGGACTGTCTGCTGACCCATCCCGGTGTCGCGACCTGTGGTGTGGTGGGCAAGCCCGACACCCTGCGCACCCAAGTGGTCAAGGCCTATGTGGTGCGCAAGTTGGGGGTAGATGTTGACGCAGGTGCTTTGCAAGATTGGGTGAAAGAACGGCTTGCAAGCTATTCATACCCGAGGGAAATCGAGTTTCTGGATGCGCTGCCAATGACAGTGACTGGCAAGGTCATTCGCAAAGAGTTGAAAACACGTGCAGCGATGGAGGGCGGGCAATGACAAAGTTCATGGACCGTCTGACCAACTTTTGC
>CALAIJ010000123.1 GCA_937923365.1 uncultured Sulfitobacter sp. | reverse complement strand
GGGACGGTGAGCCCTGAAGCCATCCCCCGATCTGCGTTGAACCGCACACCCAAGTTTCAAACGCCAAATCAAAAATAGAATGCGGCGCAGCAGCGCAATCGGATCAGCCCAACTTCACCCTGATCTCGCGCAGGACAGGCAGAACCGCGCGGGCCTGATCTTCTCCGATCTGGTCCACCACCTGCGTAATCATGGGCGTGATTGCCTGAATTGCCGCTTCGTGGGCCTGCCGCCCTGAGGGACTGATTGCAACGATCTTACTCCGTGCATCGTCCCAATCGGGGCGGATGTGCACATAGCCTGCCCACTCCAGTTTGCTCAGCGTGTTGGTCATGGCGCCGCGTGTGACATTCAGTGTCTCGGCCAGTTTGGCTGGTGCCCGTTCGCCTTTGTGCCAGGCCAGCAAGTTCAGCACCGAGAAATGCGAGATTTCCATTCTCTTGGGCAATGCTTTGGTCAGGCGACTGCGCACAGACTGATCGACGGCCAGCAGCTCGCTGAACAGCAGGATCGCAAGAGTGTTTTTGTCCTCGGCCATAGCCCCTCAGGGATCAGAGAAATCGCGGGCATTTGCAAGGCTTGGTACCCGCGCACGTGTCGCGGCGCATTTTTCCATATCCAGATCAAAAATGGAAACGCGGGGGTCGGTACCCGCATCCAGAAGCACCTCTCCCCAAGGGTCGACCACCAGCGAATGCCCGTACGTATCACGGGTCTTGTGCGCTGCGCTCGCGTGGGTGCCGGTTTGCGCGGGTGCGATCACGAAACACCCCGTTTCAATGGCGCGGGCCCGCAACAAGCTGTGCCAAAGGGCCGCCCCCGTCACCGGAGAGAACGCCGCAGGCACGGTGATGATCTGTGCGCCCGCCTTGGCCAAGGCCTGATACAGCGCGGGGAACCGCATATCGTAGCAGATCGTCATACCGATCTTGGCAAAGCCCGCATCTGCCAGCACCGCCTTGTCACCGGGGCGGTAGCCTGCCGATTCGCGGTAGGTCTCTGTCGCGTCGATATCGACGTCGAACATGTGGATCTTGTCATATCGCGCAGCAATCTGCCCGTCAGGTCCGATCAGAAACGACCGGTTTGCAAAGCGCCCGTCGGGGTCTTGGGTCAGCACGGCAAGCGAGCCGATCAGCAGCCAGATGCCCAAGGTGCGGGCCTCTTGCCGCAGCGCGGACAGGGTCTGGTCGTCACCCTCCAGTTGCAGAACGGACCGTTGGTGGCCCCGACTGGTGGACACGCAATTGGTCACCTCGGGCGTCAGGATAAACTGCGCGCCTTGGTTCGCGGCATCACGGACCATCTGGCGTGTCACCTCCAGATTGGCAACCGGATCATCGCTGACGTTAAGCTGACAGATCGCTGCCTTCATCACGCCGCCAGCAACGCATCTAGCTTGCCTGCGCGCTCCAGCGCATTCAGGTCATCAGCGCCACCCACGTGGGTCTCGCCCACAAAAATCTGCGGCACAGTGCGGCCGCCATTTGCGCGCTGGACCATTTCAGGCTTGCGATCAGGGTTGGCCAGCACATCAATCTCGACAAAGTCGACACCCTTGGCGGTCAACAACCGCTTGGCCATGTGGCAATAGCCGCACAGCGGCGAGGTATAGATTTCAACGGGTTTCATGGGCGCGTCCTTTCAGGGCTTGTTGAAAGAAGACTTAAGTATCTTTTGCCACGCGCGCCAGTACCACGGTTTGAACCTTGCCTACGTCTGCCTGCTGCATGACCCGTGTGGCGGCCTCCAACGTAGCGCCCGAGGTCATCACATCGTCGACCAACAGAACGGGCCTGCCCGCGATCAGATCGGCGTGTTTGGGGTTCACTGTGATCGCATCCTGCAACAGCGAAAAGCGGTCCTCGCGGGTTTTGCCATCCAGCGATTGCGTGCGTTTGGGACGCAGCAACAGATCAAGACAGGTCTCCAGTTTCAACTGCTTGCCCAGCGCGCGCGCCAGCAGGGCGGACTGGTTGTACCGCCGCGATACCATACGCATCCAATGCAGCGGGATGGGCACGATGATGGTGTCCGGATCCACAATGTCGCGCACGGCCTCGGCCATCCAAAGCGATGCGGGATGCGCGATTTCCTGACGGTCTCCGTGTTTGAGGGCAAGCACCAGCTTGCGGCCCGTATCCTTGTACAGCATCGCGGCGCGTCCACGGGACCAAGGGCGTGGGCTGCGCAGGCACTCATCACAATGCAGATCATCCCCCTGCGCATCACCGGGCAGAGGCACGCCACAGCCATCACAAACCGTGCCACCGATAAACGCAGTGTCGCGCCAGCACGTTCCACACAAGCCAAAGTCGCTGTCCACCACGGACCCGCAGGTCAGGCAACGCGCCGGATAGACCGCTTTAAGCGCCGTTTGAATTCCGCGCATCAACGTCATATGGACCTCTCATGACCACGCCACCGCTATTGACCGATGCACATGCCCTTGCCTTGCACCGTGCCCGCAGCACGCAGGACGCATTGTTCCTGCACGCCGCTGCGGCGGACGAAGTGCAGGATCGGCGCGCGATGGTTAACAAATCCTTTACAGATGCGGCGATCGTGACGGGCCACCCTGCATTCTGGGCAGAGCAGGTGCCCTCGGCGCAGGTGGTTGCTGCGTCCGAGACACTGCCTTTGCCGGTTGCGTCCCATGATCTGGTGGTGCACGCGATGGCGTTGCACTGGGCGAATGACCCCATCGGCCAGCTGATCCAGTGCCGGCGGGCTTTGCGCGCGGACGGGCTGTTTCTGGGCGTCAGCTTTGGCGGGCAAACGCTGCACGAACTGCGCGCCTGTCTGGCAGAGGCCGAAGTGGCGGTAAGTGGCGGCCTCTCCCCGCGCATCGCCCCCATGGCCGAGCTGCGCGATATGGGGGGGCTGCTGCAACGCGCGGGCTTTGCCCTGCCTGTTGCTGACGCCATGACGCTGAATGTGGAATACCGCGATGCCTGGCACCTGATGCGTGATCTGCGGGCCATGGGCGAAAGCAACGCGCTGCAAAACCGGTTGCGCCACCCCACGCGGCGCGCTGTGCTGACGCGGGCGGCTGAACTCTATCAAAGCAATTTTGCCACGCCCTCTGGCCGGATCACCGCCACCTTTGAACTGGTCTTTCTGACGGGCTGGGCACCGGACGAAAGCCAGCAAAAACCGCTGCGGCCAGGGTCGGCCCAACAGCGGCTTGCGGACGCTCTGGGCACGGATGAGACAAAACTGCGCAATTGACCCCGTGGCAGAACCGACTATGTCACGCTGGACGCAAGCCCAAGGACCGCACGTATGGAAACCGCCCGCCCGACACACGCCGAGGAAGACCACCCGAAGCTCCCAAAACCCAAGGTGGGTATTCTGCTGGCCAATCTGGGCACGCCGGACGGGTATGACTACTGGTCCATGCGCCGCTATCTGAACGAATTTCTGTCGGACCGTCGTGTGATCGACTACTCGCCATGGCTTTGGCAGCCATTGTTGCAGGGCATCATCCTGACAAAGCGGCCTTTCACCAGCGGTGCGGCGTACAAATCCATCTGGAACGAAGCTGAGGGCGAAAGCCCCTTGATGACCATCACCAAGGCGCAGACCGCCAAGATCAAGTCGGTGATGGCCGAGCGTTATGGCGACGACGTGATGGTCGATTTCTGCATGCGCTACGGCAATCCCTCGACCCGCTCCAAGGTGGCGGCGATGACCAAGGCGGGCTGCACCAAAATCCTATTCTTCCCGCTTTATCCGCACTACGCAGGCGCGACATCGGCGACCGCTTGTGACGCGTTCTTTGCCGCTTTGGGTAAAGAAAAGTGGCAGCCCATCGCGCGCGTGGCCGAACCGTACTTTGACCGCCCCGACTATATCGAGGCTTTGGCCCAGTCCATTGAGACGGCCTATGCCGCGGCGGAGAAGAAGCCAGACATCCTGATCTGTTCCTACCACGGCGTGCCGATCCGCTATCTGATGGAGGGCGACCCCTACCACTGCCAGTGCCAGAAAACGACGCGGCTGCTGAAAGAGCGCCTTGGCTGGGACGACACCCAGATCATGACGACGTTCCAGTCCAAATTTGGCCCCGAGGAATGGCTACAGCCCTACACGGTAGAAGAGGTCGCGCGCCAGGCTGAAGCGGGCAACAAGAACATCGCGGTCTGCGCGCCCGCCTTCTCAGCCGACTGCATCGAGACGCTGGAAGAGATCAACGAAGAGATCAAAGAAAGCTTTGAGGAAGCAGGCGGGGAGCACTTTACCTATATCCCCTGCCTCAACGACGACGACGCGCATATCGCGGCCCTGTCGAGTGTGATTGACGACAACCTGAATGGCTGGATTGACTGAAACGCCTGTGCGAGGCCATCATGCAGGGTGGTTGGGCGCATCGTCAGCAAGTGAGCGAGACCGACCAACCGTTAAAACGCCCGCCAACTTTGGCGCGCAATTCGGTAAGGTCTGCCGTTGCAACATTCCCGCCAACAAATGCCAGAATTCCCGGATCGAACGTACCATTACATCCCGTTGCGGCGCGTGATGCAGCTTCTACATCCGAGACGAAGTAGGGAGCGGATGTTCCAACAAGATCAACAAGCGCTTGATTGCGTTCTGTTACATGGGCAACACGGAATTTCTTGCCTCTGACGGTTACCGTCTTTGCCGTGGACAATGCAGCATTTGTTTGCGCGGTATTGGTCGCTTTCTGTGCGCGTTGTTCCGGAGACCCTTGGGGGCCGCCACACGCAGCGAGAAAGGTTGCTGCAATCAAAAGCGGGAGCGTGTAGCGCATAGTTAGATCCTTGTGGGTGCGACCTTTACGGGTAGTGCACTGACGTGATCAAGTAAAGGTCCATGCGGGATCAGAGCGCTGGACCCGTGCCTGCTGGATCGGGGCGCAATCCGCGCAGGTTCACGAACAATCCTGACTATGATGCGTTCGCAGACCTGTTTCGCACGCACATGGCGTAACCCGTGGCCTTGAACGTAAAAAAGGCGGCGCTTTGCAGCACCGCCTTTTTCAAACAGAAATTGTTCCGAATTAGTCGGAAGCAACGGCCGCAGCAACCAGTACCAGCAGTACCAGCGGCAGAAGTGCACCACCGGAAGAAGAAGAAGCTTCTTCAACGATGACGGGTGCTTCGATGATTGGGTCGGCCAAAGAGCCGGCCA
>CALAIJ010000122.1 GCA_937923365.1 uncultured Sulfitobacter sp. | reverse complement strand
CTGCCCGCCAAGCTGCGCAAGAAAATCGACCTTGAGGGCGAAGCGTTCTTCTTTGCTACAGGCGATACCTTTCAATTGTGGAAACCCGAAACCTATGAGGCCGAGGAAGAGGCGTGGGCGGATGAACTGCCCGAAGACTTCGACCCCATGGCCTTTCTGGACGGCGCGCCGGGGGAGTAACGCACATGGCTGCTGCGGCCTCCTCCATTGAACCTGCTGCCCCACATGTTCCTGTTCTTTTGCGACCACTTCTGGCGGCTGTTGCCCCTGTTGATGGTATCTGGCTGGACGGCACCTTCGGGGCGGGCGGCTATACCCGCGGGCTTTTGGATGCAGGCGCAGGCCGCGTGATCGCCGTGGACCGTGACCCGCTTGCTTTCGAGATGGCGGCAGGCTGGGCAGGGGACTACGGCGACCGGATCACCATGCAGCAAGGTGTGTTCAGCAAGATGGACGACTACGGCGCGGATCTGGACGGTGTTGTGCTGGACCTTGGCGTGTCTTCCATGCAGCTTGATCTGGCCGAGCGGGGGTTCTCTTTTATGCGTGACGGTCCGTTGGACATGCGCATGTCGCAAGACGGCCCATCGGCAGCCGATCTGGTCAACGAATGTGATGAAGCCACGCTGGCCGCCATCCTGTTCCATTACGGCGAGGAACGCGCCAGCAGGCGCATCGCAAAATCCATCATCCGCGCCCGCGAAGTGGCCCCGATCACCAGCACGCTTGAACTTGTCGGGTTGATCGAGGCCTGTCTGCCCCGCTCCAAGCCCGGACAATCGCACCCCGCCACGCGCAGCTTCCAAGCCTTGCGGATTGCCGTGAACGATGAATACGGTGAGCTTTTCCAAGGGCTTATGGCCGCAGAGCGCGCATTGAAAGAGGGCGGGCAACTGGCTGTTGTGACCTTTCACTCGGTCGAGGACCGGATGGTCAAACGCTTCCTCACCGCGCGTTCCGGTGGCGGAGGCAACGCCAACCGCTTTGCGCCCGAACAGACCCGGGACGCGCCCCAGTTCCGCGTAGAAAAGCGCAAAGCTATCGGGCCTGATGCGCAAGAGCTTGAAGAGAACCCGCGCAGCCGGTCTGCCAAGCTTCGTGTTGCCATTCGCACGAGTGCTCCAGCGGGCAGCGTTGATGCGCGTGCCCTTTCCATGCCGACGGTCAAAGGACTAAATTGATGCGTGTTGTCTTGTATATTCTGGTCTCATTGGGCGTCATTGCGCTGGCGTTCTGGGCGTACCGCGAGAATTACGCGACCCAGCAAGCATTGGGCGAAGCGGACAAACTGCACGCAAACATCCGTGCCAGCCATTCACGGCTTGCCGTGCTCAAGGCGGAATGGGCCTATCAGAACCGCCCCGACAGGCTGCGCGATCTGGCAGAGCTGAACTTTGAGCGTCTGGGCCTTTTGCCGCTGCACCCTGACCAGTTCGGCAAGGTGGACCAGATCACATACCCACCCAAACCCCTGATTGATATCACAAATTCCGTCGACGTCTCCACGATGTCGGAAGAGGTAGACCCGCTATGATCCGCACCCCCCTCCGCCCGCTGGCCCGCATTCTGGACGCCCGCCAGAAAGGTGAGAACCCCGATGCGATCGAACGCGAGAACAAGCGCATCCGTCACGAGCAGATGCGCGACCATTCGCGGATGCGCGCCGAAGGGCGTTTGCTGGTGCTGGGTGTGTTCTTTTTTGCAGCCTTCGCGGTTGTTGGCGCGCGTATGGGGCTTTTGGCCACGTCCGAACCGGTAGAGCCGCGTGCCCATGCCCCCGGTGCGGTGATCAGCGCCAGCCGCGCTGACATTGTCGACCGCAACGGCTCCATTCTGGCCACGAACTTTGAAACCCACGCGCTTTATGCCCAGCCCAAGCACATGATTGATCCGGAAGTCGCCGCCAAAAAGCTGGTCGGCATCTTCCCTGATCTCAAAGAGGAGCGTCTGGTCAAGGATTTCACTGGCAAACGCAAGTTCTTGTGGATCAAAAAGAAAATCAGCCCCGAACAGATGCAGGCGGTGCACGAGATTGGCGATCCCGGATTGCTGTTCGCGCCGCGCGACATGCGCCTTTATCCAAATGGCACATTGGCCGCGCACATCATGGGTGGCGCGTCTTATGGCCGTGAAGGCGTGCATGCCGCCGAGGTGATCGGCGTCGCAGGCGTCGAGAAATTCCACGACACCTATCTGCGTGACCCCGCCAATGCAGGCAAGCCGCTGCAACTGTCGCTGGATCTGACCGTGCAAGCCGCCGCCGAGCGGGTGCTTCATGGTGGCATGAAGCTGATGAACGCCAAGGGGGCCACCAGCGTTCTGATGGATGTGCACACGGGCGAGATCATCAGCGTCGTGTCGTTGCCGTCCTTTGACCCCAACAACCGCCCGCGGCCCGCCGTTGAAGGGGACGCGTCAGACAGTCCGCTGTTTAACCGCTCCGTCCAGGGCGTCTACGAATTGGGCAGTGTTTTCAAAGTCTTCACAGCCGTGCAGGCCATTGATCTGGGCCTGGTGAATGCAAATACCATCATCCAGACCGCAGGGCCGATGAAGGTCGGCGGGTTCAAGATCGGCGAGTTCGCCAACCACAACTACGGCAAGCTTTCGGTCAGTGACATCATCGTCAAATCCTCCAACCGCGGCAC
>CALAIJ010000121.1 GCA_937923365.1 uncultured Sulfitobacter sp. | reverse complement strand
ATGCAGACATCAAACCCAAGCTCGTTCACCGCATGGGCACATTTTTCGGCCCCGCCGGCGATTCCAACGGCCCGGCATCCCTTGATCTTGGCGATCTGGCCGACGGTTGCCCCAACCGGACCGGTTGCAGCGGCAGTGACTACTGTTTCACCGGCTTTGGGTTCGCCTATTTCAAGCAAGCCACAATAGGCTGTGAACCCCGGCATGCCCATGATGCCAAGCGCCCAAGACGGATTTACGGGGTCGGTTCCCATATTGGTGATACCTGTTCCGTCCGAGATTGCATAGTCCTGCCAGCCACTAAAGCTGAGAACCCAGTCACCGGTCGCAAACCCTTTGACATTCGAAGTGACGACACGCGCTACAGTAGCGCCAACCATGGGTGCACCAATGGCCACAGGATCGGCATATGATTTGGCGTCGTTCATCCGGCCGCGCATGTAGGGATCAAGCGAAAGATACTCGGTCCGAAGCAGCATCTCGCCTGCATTTGCGACTGGCACATCTGACGTCTCAAGGCGTAAAGTGTTCGCATCGGGGGCGCCAACGGGGCGCTGCGCAAGGACGATTTGGCGGTTTGAATTGGTGCT
Source organism: uncultured Sulfitobacter sp. (assembly GCA_937923365.1). Taxonomy (GTDB): domain Bacteria; phylum Pseudomonadota; class Alphaproteobacteria; order Rhodobacterales; family Rhodobacteraceae; genus Sulfitobacter. Next base: position 10,691 of record CALAIJ010000121.1, on the reverse strand, counting down.
TTGTGTCATCGAGTTCACCTTCAGGAAGAATGGTCTAGATGCAGGCGAATATCGACGTTGAATTGGCGCTGGTTTTGCAAAGGATTTTCAAGATGTTTCCTTTGGGTTTTGCGAAGGCGAGGGCAATAGAAGTTCGGTTGTTGCCATGGCATTCAGAAACGCGTCGCGGGTACGCGAAAGTTTCGCCATCAGGCTCGCGCCTAACCACATTTCGTAGAGCGCAGGCCCAAGCAAATCCGATTGCACGGTTTCGCAAATTGTGTGGTCTGCCTGACCGTCGGCGATAGCCTGCGAAAGACGCGCGCCAATCCGACCGGTTCCTTCCTCAAGAATGCCGCGCATCTCATCAGACACATCCGAGATTTCGGCGCCAATCTTCACGATCAAACATTGCGCGCAGACATCACCTGACGTTTGCGTGCTGATCCAAAGAGACCAATACTGCATCAACCGCGTTCGTGCATCAGGGCTGCCCGTGGTGAGTATCTCTTCAAGCCGGGTGAGGTATCGCGAAAGGTATTGCTCAAGCAGTTTGCAGCCAAAATCCTCTTTCGAAGCGAAATAGTGATAGAATGATCCCTTGGGCACCGAGGCTGATTTGAGTAATTCATTCAGTCCCATGCCCGCAAATCCCCGTTGCGCGACAAGGCCTCTGCCGGTTGCAAGAATGTGGTCTTTGGTGGAAGCGGTGCGCGTTTGCATGAGGTTTAATGCCCTAAATTAGACCAGTCGTCTAGTTCCCCTTTGGTGCTGGCGATACCGGGCGATTGTGTCCTGCGATCAGGGCGTCTTTGCGTCGTCAAAGCCCAGGAAACGGGTGGTGTTGCTGATCGGACGCCGGTGCGACACGACGGTGTTGGCGACAAAGTCTTCATCTGGCCAGCCCAGCGCGACGCAGGTCAAGATGATCTGATCATCGGGGATGCCTGCGACTTCGCGCACGACCGGACTTTGCATTATGCCCTGTCCGTTGATGACCGTGCCCAGGCCCCGTGCCCAAGCGGCAAGGACCAGACCATAGGTCATCGCACCAGTATCGAAATGCGCAATCGTGTTGTTCAGCAGCGCGCGGTCAAAACAGACCACAATGGAGACAGGCGCATCGAACTGGCGAAACCCGCGCATGACCCAGTCCTGACGGCGCTCGGCATCGTGGCGCTCGATCCCCATGGCCTCGAACAGCTGTACGGCGATTTCGATTTGTCGTTTGCGGTGCTCACCTTCATAAGCGGCGTAGTCCTCGATATCGCGGGTAGGGGTCACGCCGCCTAACATCCGCTCGGTATTTCCCTTGCGGACCTGTTCCAGCGGATCACCGGTCAGGACATGTAGATGCCAAGGCTGCGTATTCATCGAAGAGGGAGCGCGGTTGGCCAGTGCGATCACGTCTTCCAAGATCTCTTGCGAAACTGGCGCGTCCGTAAATCCTCGGATGGAGCGGCGTTCGCTCATGGCTTGGTCAAGTTGCATCTGTCTTCCTTTTTCAGTCTTTGAACACGGCAAGGCCGAGCCATTCAGCCACGAGCGCGGGAGTATCTTCGCCCTCTATCTCGATGGTCAGCGTGTTGGTGCGCAGCAGGTCCGTCGCGCTTCGCGCTTTGACCGCTTGCAAGGTGAAACGCCCGCGAAGCCGCGCGCCTGCGCGCACTGGCATCAAGAACCGCAGTTTGTTCATTCCGTAATTGATGCCCATCACTTGTCCCGGCAACATAGGAAAGCAGTCGTAGGCAAAGCGACTGGCCAGCGACAGGGTCAGAAACCCATGCGAGATGGTGCCGCCAAACGGAGTCTCTGCTGCCGCGCGTATCGGATCCGTATGAATCCATTGCGTGTCATGTGTTGTGTTGGCGAAATCATCGATCATCTTTTGATCAACGGTGATCCAGTTGGCGACGCCCACTTCGTGGCCAATCTGGGTTTCGGTTTGCGCGAGGGCCGCTTGAAGAGAGGACATGGTGCGGGCTCCTTTAGATTGGATCTGCGGCGACACGCACAAGGCGCTTGCCCTTGTTGTCGCCATTGAGCAAACCGATCAAGGCTTGAGGCGCGTTCTCTAGACCATCAACGATATCCTCAAATACCTTGAGCTGACCTGACGCGACCCAATGCTGCATAGCCCGCAGGCATTTGGCATCGTTATGGGCGAAATCCATGACGATAAAGCCTTCCATCGAAAGACGTTTCACCACCAAAGCGCCGGGCAGGTTACGCGGGCCTGTGGGGGTGTCAGTGTCGTATTGGCTGATCGCGCCGCAGCACACGACACGGCCCTTTTGGTTCATTACGTTGATGGCGGACTCGAGGACTTTGCCACCGACGTTATCGAAATAGACATCTGCGCCATCGGGGCAGGCGGCGAACAGCGCTTTGCTAAGGCCTGCTTCGCGGTAATCAACGCAGGCGTCAAAGCCGAGCTGTTCTTGAACCCATGCGCATTTCTCTGGGCCGCCTGCGATACCGACGACGCGACAGCCAAGCGCTGATGCGATTTGACCGACGTACCCGCCAACAGAACCGGCTGCGGCGGAAACGAGTACGGTTTCGCCCGCCAGCGGCTTTCCGATGGACATGAGCCCGTGAAATGCGGTTTTGCCTGCAATTCCGTAGACAGACATCAGGTGGGAGAGGGTTTGCACCTTGGGCAGCTTTTGCACTTTGTGGGCTTTGGTGGTGATGTAGTCGGACCAAGTCGCGTCGGCGGCGACGATATCGCCCAGGGCCAGCTTGGGGCTGTTCGATGCCATGACCTCGCAGATCGCATAGGTGGGCATCGGATCACCTGCTTGCACCGCAGCGCGGTAGGTCGCGCCTTTCATCCAAGAACGGTTGGCGGCATCGATGGATATGAGGATAACGCGGAGCAGGACTTCGCCTTCCCCGGCTTCGGGCATCTCTACATCGCTCATTTTGAAATGAGCAGAGGTCAACGCCCCGGTTGGTAGCTCGGCAATTGTGATCTGGCGGTTTGTCATGAGATGTGTCCTTAATCGGGGAAAGCGATAGGGAGGTTGCAATGGAAGAGGCGCGCCAGCACAAGTTTGCACCACCCAAGGGAGCGGCAGATCTGCTGCTGATCCGCCATGGAGAAACGCAGGCGGCTGTGCGCGGTCAGAGTTTCGCGATGGTTGATGGGCAAGGTGATCCCGCCCTGCATCCTGTTGGAGAGGCCCAGGCGGTTGCTGTTGGGCATCGTCTTCGGGCAGAGCCGATCAGCGCGATCTATGTGACCAAGATGCAGCGCACCCATCAAACGGCTGCGCCTTTGGCGGATCATCTGGGTCTGACGCCGCGCGTCGAGCGGGATTTGCACGAGATATTTTTGGGCGACTGGGACGGCGGCGAATATCGCTTTCGCGCCGCTGAAAATGATCCTGCCTATGTGCGGGCGAAAACCCGTCAGGAGTGGGGCGAAATTCCGGGTGCGGAAACCACCGCTGAATTGCAGGCGCGCGTGCGCGCTGGGCTGATGCGGATTGCGCAGGCGCATGTAGATGAATTGGTCGCAGTTGTGGTACATGGCGGCGTCATTGGCGCGGCGCTGGCGGTGGCGACGGGCGCACCCGCGTTTACTTTTCACGGCGCTGAAAACGGGTCGATTAGCCGGCTTGTGATCAGTGGTGATCGGATGATCTTGCGTGGGTTCAATGACGTGTCGCATCTGCCAGCCTAGGGCCCTGATGATCACGGCATCGTCACCACAATCTTGCCAAGCGCCTTGCGCTCTTCGAGCATCTTGAGCGCGTCGCCCGCTTGGGCCAACGCGAAGCGGGCGGAGATTTGCGGTTTGATCTTGCCCTCTGCATAGAGGCGAAACAGATCGCCCATGTTCTCGGCGTGATTTTGAGGTTCGCGCGCCGTATGCGCCCCCCAAAAGACGCCGACAATCTGGCAGCCTTTCAAAAGTGTCAGGTTCAGGGGGATCTTTGGGATGCCCGCCGGGAAACCGACAACCAGATAGCGCCCTTTCCATTTCAGCGCGCGCACGGCTGGCTCGGCATAATCGCCGCCAACTGCATCATAGACGACATCCACACCTTCACCGCCGGAGAGTGTCTTGATCTGCGCAGAGAAGTCCTTTTGGGCTGCGCGGTCCGACATGTCGCGGGTATAAATCAGGGTTTCATCCGCACCGAGATCGCGGCAGAACTGTGCCTTTTCCCTTGAAGATACAGCGGCGATGACCCTGGCACCTGCCGCTTTACCCAGCTCGATGGCCGCCGCACCAACGCCGCCCGCGGCCCCTAATATCAAAAGCGTTTCACCCGGCTGGATTGCGGCGCGGTCCTTTAACGCGTGATGCGAGGTGCCATAGGTTAGCACAAAACACGCAGCGTCATCGTAGGGCATCGCGTCAGGAATTTTGATCACACGGGCCACGTCCGCCACGACCTGCGTGGCGAAGCCGCCAAAGCCAACCATTCCAAGCACACGGTCGCCAATCTTCAGATCGCGCACACCTTCACCGACAGCGTCGACCTCACCTGCGATCTCTCCTCCCGGGGCAAAGGGACGGGGCGGTTTCATTTGGTAAAGATCACGAATGATCAGCGTGTCAGGGAAATTGACGCCTGCCGCATGGACCTTAATACGGACCTGCTTCTTGCCCGGTTCAGGAGCCGGCATAGTACTTAGAACCAGTGTCTCAGGTCCGCCCACTTCTTGGCTGAGCAATATCTTCATTGTCGGCTTCCCCCTGTATAAGCTGCGGCGAAGTTGGGACGTAGCGTCGTATCTTGTCAATCGGAATTCGGGCATTCATTCTGCATAGCGGAACAGATGTCCGCAATTTACGTGACGTCTTTATGGGAGGAATTTGAAGATGACAGCGAACCCCACGGAGGCATTCCGCGCGGAGCTGCGCGACTGGCTGGAGGAAAACTGCCCCGCTGAAATGCGCGATGGGCTGGTGACCGAAGAGAGCATCTGCTGGGGCGGCAAGGATTGGGTTTTTACCTCGGATGCGCAGAGAGTTTGGCTAGAGCGGTGTGCCGCCAAGGGCTACACTGTGCCCACTTGGCCCGTGGAGTATGGCGGTGCTGGCCTGAGCCGCGATCAGGAAAAAGTCTTCCACGAGGAAATGGCGCTGATCAACGCGCGCGTTCCCCTGCAGAGTTTTGGCATCTGGATGCTGGGTCCCGCATTGCTTCACTTTGGCTCTCACGAACAAAAACTGCATTATTTGCCCCCTGTCGCGCGCGGCGATGTACGCTGGTGCCAAGGATATTCCGAACCGGGGGCTGGCTCCGATCTGGCGAACGTGCAGACCCACGGCGCGGACGAGGGCGATCACTGGTTGGTGAACGGGCAAAAGATCTGGACCTCTTATGCGGATAAGGCCGATTGGATATTCGCGCTCGTGCGTACGGATCGCGAAGCGCCCAAGCACAAAGGAATTTCGTTCCTGCTGCTGAGCATGGAAGACACCGGCGTCGAGACGCGTCCGATCAAAATGATCAGCGGGATTTCCCCGTTTTGCGAAACGTTCTTTACTGACGTCAAAGTGCCGAAAGGCCAGATTGTCGGCGAAGAAAACAAGGGCTGGGATGTGGCCAAGTACCTGCTGACCCACGAGCGCGAAATGATCTCTGGCGGGGCGGGCGGCCTTGCAGGTGGCGGGCGTGCGTTGGGGGCTGTCCTGTCCGAGACTATGGGCAATCTGATGGATGCGACCCTGCGCGCGGATGCGATGAAATGCGAAATAGATACGCTGGCAATTGGCCTGACGCTTGAGCGTTACAAAGACCAGTCCGAGGCGGGACAGGGCGCGGGTGATGCCTCGGCGATGCTCAAATACGTGGGCACAGAGTTGAACAAACAGCGGCACGAGTTGATGATGGCCGCTGGCGGCTCTGACGCGCTGGAATGGGATGGACCCCTTGGCAACCGCGCGGGCGACTGGCTACGCACCAAGGCCAATTCGATTGAGGGCGGCACGAGCGAGGTGATGCTTTCCATCGTGTCGCGGCGTGTTCTTGGGCTTCCGGGGTAGAAGAAATGGCAAAACTGGTAAAAACAGACGAAGAGACCATGCTGGCTGATATGGCGCGCGGATATCTGGACAATGCAAGCCCTGTAAGCAAGCTGCGCGAAATGCGCGATGCGGGCAGCACGCACGATGCGGCGGCGTGGAAAGAAATGGCCGATATGGGCTGGGCGGGCGTGCTGGTTCCTGAAAGCGCAGGTGGCTCGGACATGGGCTTTGCCGCCGCGAATGTGATCGCAGAAGAAATGGGTAAGACGCTATCGGTCTCGCCGTTTCTGTCGAGCGCAGTGATCGCCGCGACGGCATTGCGACAGGTCAGCGATACGCGTGCGCTGGGAGCCTTGGCCAAGATCGCATCAGGGGACGCGACCTATGCATTGGCGGTGGATGAGGGGATCAAGTTTGATCCTGAAGCCACGCAAATGGACGCGCGCGCCGATGGCAATGGTTTCCGTTTGAGCGGTAAAAAGCAGTTTGTTGTCGATGGTGCTTTGGCGGATCGTTTGCTGGTTCTGGCGCGCACTGCGAATGGGTTGACGCTGTTTGATATTCCAGCGGATCGCGCAGGGATCAGCCTTGAGAAATCCAACATGATCGATGCGCGCGATGCCGCGCGGATCACGTTCGAGGACGTCGAGGCGACAGGCGAAGATGTGCTTGGTGCGGTTGATAATGCGATGGAAGTGCTGAAACCTGCACTGCAGGCAGGGCAGGCGGCTCTTGCGGCTGAAATGACGGGCCTGTCAGCGGGCGCGTTTGGTATGACCATCGACTATCTGAAAGAGCGCAAGCAATTCGGTATAGAGATTGGCCGCTTCCAAGCCTTGCAACATCGCGCGGCGCATTTGTGGTGCGAGATCGAAGTGACGTCGAGCGCGATCCTGAATGCGGGTCGAATGATGGATGAAGACTTGGGCAACGCCGCTCTTGCAGTATCGCTCGCCAAGGCGCGCGCGACAAAGACGGCCATTCTGGCGGTGCAAGAAGGCGTACAAATGCACGGCGGCGTTGGGATGACAGATGCCTTTGACATGGGTTTCTATATGAAACGGGCGCGGGTCGGCGCAGAATGGCTGGGCGATTACAGCTATCACGCCGAAAAGGTCGCAGCAGCGAGGGGCTTTTAATGGATATCGAGACACTCTTTGGTCTCAAGGGCAAGGTGGCACTGGTCACAGGCGGAGCCACTGGCATTGGCCGCATGGCCGCTGAAGGGCTGATCCGCGCTGGGGCCACGGTCCTGCTGGCCAGCCGAAAAGGCGATGCCTGCGAGGCTGTCGCGGCAGAGTTGAATGCGCTAGGCGCTCTTGGCGAGGCGATCGGGTTCGCTGGTGATGTCGGCAGCGAAGAAGGCGTCGATGCGCTGGTCGCGGCCGTGAAGGAGCGCACAGACACACTCGATATCCTGATGAACAACGCAGGCATAACTTGGGGTGCGCCTTTGGGTGATTTCCCGTTTAAGGCGTGGTCCAAGGTGATGGATGTGAACGTGGCGGGTCTGTTCGATCTGACACAAAAGCTGCTACCGATGCTTAAAGCTTCTGGCACCGTCGATGATCCTGCGCGCGTTGTGAATGTGGGCTCTGTCATGGGCGAGCGCGAGATGGGCGATGGGGCCTATAGCTATGCGGCGTCAAAAGCGGCGGTTATTCACTTGAGCAAAATAATGGCCAAGGAATTGGCGAGTGAAGCGATCACTGTAAATGCGCTTGCACCGGGGCCATTCGTGTCCCGCATGACAGCATTTGCCACCCACGACGAGGGTATGCGCGATAAGGTTGGCGGCGATGTTCCTCTAAAGCGCGTAGGCCGAGATGAAGACATTGCAGGCTGCATGCTGTTTCTTTGCGGACGCGGCGGGGCCTATATCACTGGCGCTGTCATACCGGTGTCCGGCGGCATCAATGTGATGTCCGGCCCGAACATCTTTGAACAAGCTCTACTTTGACAAGCCCAAAAAGCTAGGAAACTCACATGCGTGACGCCGTTATCGTATCCACCGCCCGAACCCCTATAGGCAAGGCCTATCGTGGGGCGTTCAACAACACCACGCCCCAACAGCTTGCAGGCCATGCCATTGAACACGCGGTTGCACGCGCAGGCGTTGATCCAGGCATGGTGCAGGACGTCGTCCTTGGCTCCGCCTTGCAACAGGGGCATTCGGCCGGCAATATCGCCCGTCAAGCGGCTGTGCGCGCAGGCTTGCCCGTCAGCGTTGCGGGAATGTCGCTTGACCGCCAGTGCGCCTCGGGGATGATGGCCATCGCCACAGCGGCCAAGCAGGTTGTGATGGACGGCATGGACGTTGCGATAGGCGGCGGTGTCGAGAGTATTTCCATGGTGCAGACCAAAGAGATGCGCATGAAAGCGGACCCTTGGTTGATGGCGAATAAGCCCGATATTTACATGTCTATGTTAGAAACCGCCGAAACCGTTGCAGAACGCTATGGCGTGAGCCGTGAGGTGCAGGACGAGTATGCTGCACGCTCGCAAGATCGCACGGCGGCTGCACAGGAAGCTGGGCGATTTGACGCTGAAATCGTGCCGATGACATCAACGATGATGGTGCAGGATCGCGAAACGAAAGAGATTTCCGAGCATGAGGTGACGCTGGCCAAAGACGAGGGCAATCGCCCAGGGACGTCTGTGGAGAGTCTCGCTGGTCTGAAATCCGTTTTCAAAGACGGGATGCGGATAAAGGAAGGTAAGTTCATCACCGCTGGCAACGCGTCCCAGCTAAGTGATGGCGCATCTGCGAGTGTGATCATGGAGGCGAAAGCGGCTGAGAAAGCGGGACTTGAGCCGCTGGGTCGATACATCGGCGTTATGGCCGCGGGTTGCGCGCCCGATGAAATGGGCATTGGGCCGATTTATGCTGTTCCGCCATTGCTGAAAGCGCATGGGCTAAAGATGGAGGACATCGGCCTGTGGGAACTCAACGAAGCGTTTGCGGTTCAGGTGCTCTATTCGCGCGACCAGCTGGGCATCCCGGATGAATTGCTCAACGTCGATGGCGGCGCGATTTCCATCGGCCACCCCTACGGTATGTCTGGTGCCCGCATGGTCGGCCACGCCCTGATCGAGGGAAAACGGCGCGGTGTGAGATACGTTGTCTGCACGATGTGTGTCGGAGGCGGCATGGGGGCTGCGGGCCTGTTCGAGGTGCTTTGATGCGTATGGACTCACATTTGCCAGCCGCGCTGCAAGGCCTGCGTATTCCGCTGATTGCCTCGCCGCTGTTTATCATTTCGGTGCCAAAGCTGGTGATCGCGCAGTGCAAAGCGGGTATTGTCGGCTCCTTCCCCGCCTTGAACGCCCGCGAAGGCGCTGGGGAGCATCCGCTGCTCGACACTTGGCTGACCGAGATCAAGGAAGAGTTGGACCGCCATAATCAGGCCAACCCCGATCAACCTGCTGCCCCCTATGCGGTCAACCAGATCGTGCACCGCTCCAACACGCGGCTGGACCGGGATCTTGAGATTTGCGTCAAACATGAAGTGCCGATCTGGATCACCTCGCTCGGGGCACGGGTTGAAGTGAACGAGGCCGCGCATTCCTGCGGCGGGATCGTGCTGCACGACATCATCAATAACAGATTTGCGAAGAAGGCAGTTGAGAAGGGGGCCGATGGCTTGGTCGCTGTGGCTGCTGGTGCGGGCGGGCACGCAGGCCAACAATCCCCGTTCGCGTTGGTGCGTGAAATCCGTGAATGGTACGCGGGGCCGGTCGCTTTGTCTGGTGCGATCGCGACGGGCGAGTCGCTGCTTGGCGCACGAGCGATGGGGGCTGATCTGGGTTATACCGGATCGCCGTTCATTGCTACGGACGAGGCGAATGCAGATCAAGCCTACAAGGACATGATCGTCAGCTCAGGTGCTGAAGACATTGTTTATTCTTCCTTGTTCACCGGGGTTTGGGGCAACTACCTGAAAGGCTCAGTGCAGGCAGCGGGGATGGACCCAGACAATCTTCCGAAAGCGGATGCATCGTCGATGAACTTTGGAACAGACCGCGAAAAACCTAAAGCGTGGAAAACGATTTGGGGATCTGGACAGGGGATAGGCGCTATCAAATCAATTGGGCCTGCGGGCAAGATCGTCGACCGAATTGCTGCGGAATACGAGGTTGCTGGCAAGACGTTAGCAGCGGAGTTTTCGTGAGTGTGACGGCGGAGTTTCGCACAGTAGGGCAATGGTGCCACCATCGCTGAGCTGTTGGTCATCCGCCATGGGCAGGCGTCCTTTGTTCAGGACAATTATGACGTGCTGTCCGATCTGGGTCACCAGCAATCACGCGGTGTCGGTGCGGTGCTGTGCGAGTTGGAGTGGAGCCCTGACCGTTTGGAGACTGGCACACTGAACCGGCAAGGGGACAAATTGTCTTCAATAGGTTTTGACCAGCCCTCCGAGGAACACAGCGGATTCAACGATTATGACTTTGCGGACCTGTTGAGCGCCCGGTTCAAGGGTAACCTGCCTGATTTGGTCAAAGGGGACTGCAAAACGCATTTTCCCTACACGAATTCAACGCTACACCCCATTTTTGTGACGCATGCGGGTGCGCGGCAGCAAAGCGACAGCTAAGGGAGACCGGCAATGAGCGCGGACACACAGGTATTGGACGAAGCGGCGGTTGCGAGTTATCTTACGCGGCACTTGCCGGGTTTTGCAGGGCCTATGGAGGTCACTAAGTTCCAGACGGGGCAATC
>CALAIJ010000120.1 GCA_937923365.1 uncultured Sulfitobacter sp. | reverse complement strand
CGCGAGACCATCGCAAGACGCTACGAAAAGCGCCCCGGCACGCATATGAACGCGGTGATGGAGCGAGGCCTGAACTTTCTGTTCTTTTCCGGTCACGAAGACGAGGTGCGCGCCTTTGTTGCGGCTACCTCGTGGAGCGATCGCGCGTATCTGCTGAAACGGACCTATTCAAAAGACAAACCGCGCCGCGGCAGTCAGAACAGCATCTGCTGGTAAGGCTCAGGATTTGACCTGTACCACCACCTTGCCCGTCGCTTTGCGGGTGCGCAGCAAATCCAGTGCTTCGTTGGCCTGATCCAGCGGCAGCACATTGCTGACGTGGGGCTTCAGCTTGCCTTCGGCGTACCACGTAAACAGCTGCTGGAAACTATCCGTCAGCACTTTGGGGTTCACCCGCGCGTAGCCGCCCCAATAGAAGCCCAGCACGCTGAGGTTCTTGACCAACAGGATGTTCGCAGGAATCTGCGGCACCTCGCCCGAGGCAAAGCCCAGCGGCAGCAGACGTGCCTCCGGGTTGCATGCGCGCATCGCCGCCTTGAATTGATCGCCGCCAACGGGGTCATAAACCACATCCGCCCCGCCCAGCGCCTTGACGACTTCGCGGATGTCGTCCGTCTCCGAGTTGACCAGATGATCTGCACCTGCGGCTTTGCAGACCTCCAGCTTGTCGGCACCGCGCGCGCAGGCGATGACATTGGCCCCCATCAGCTTGCCTAGTTCAACAGCCGTCAGGCCAACCCCGCCAGAGGCGCCCAAGACCAGCAGGTTTTCCCCCGCTTTCAGGTGCGCCTTGTAGTCGAGGCCCACATGGCTGGTGCCATAGGCAATAAGGAACGCAGCGGCGTCCACCGCGCTCATCCCGTCGGGGATCGGCACGCAGACCTCTGCCGGAATGGCGGCAAACTCTGCCAGACCGTCAAAGCCTGTAAACGCGGCGATGCGCTGGCCTTTCTTGAGGTGCGTAACACCTGCTCCAGCCTCCACAACGGTGCCGGCCAGTTCCATGCCCAGCGTGAACGGCAGAGGCGGTTTTTCCTGATAGGTGCCTTTGATAATCAGCAAATCACCAAAGTTCAGCCCGCAGGTGTCAATCTCGACCAGCACCTGACCTGCGGCGGGCGCAGGCATGTCCAGTTCCTGCATGGACAGGGGTTCATCATAGGCTGTGACTTGCATGGCGCGCATTTGGGCTCTCCTTGGGCTTTGGGGCAGATTGGCCAGCCGTTACGGTCTTTGCAAGGGCAGCTCGCGTGAGGGCCCGCTTTACGTTGGGTAGCGCCTACGCGGGCATGATTGCCAGACGAATGCCATAGGCGACAAGCGCCAGCAGCGCGACGCCCCCGATCCAGATGGCGATGAACCAGCCCACGCGGGTCAGCCATTCCGACATCAGTGATATCCCTCATCAGGGTCGATCTTGCCGCGGAACACCCAATAGGCATAGGCCGTATAGGCCAGAATGATCGGCACCAGCACCACCGTGCCCACCAGTGCAAAGGCGAGTGAACTGTCGGGAGCCGCCGCGTCCGCAATGGTCAGGCCAGGTGGCACCATGTGCGGGTAAAAGCTGATCCCGATCCCGATGAATCCCAGCACGAACATGCCGAGTGCTGACATGAACGGCATCACGTCGCGCCCGCGCTTCAGCCCGTAGAACAGCCCCGCAATGCACAGCGCCACAAGGAACGGCACAAAGCTGGAATACAGCGCCGTCGGCCAGCTAAACCACCGCTCGAAATAGACGGCATCAAGGAACGGGGTCCACAGGCTGACAGCCGCCATAAAGCCGACCGTGGCCAGCGCGAAAGGCCACGCAAGGCTGCGCATATGGGTCTGGATGCGCCCTTCAAGCTTCATGTTGAGCCACGTCGCCCCCAGCAGCGCATATCCCGTTGTGACAGCGACACCCGTCAGAATGGAGAACGGCGTCAGCCAGTCCCACCAGCCGCCGGCATAGGCGCGGCCTTCGATCTCGATGCCCTGAACAAGGGCGCCAAGGGCGATGCCCTGGCACATGGCGGCCACGAAGGACCCGCCAAAGAACGCCATGTCCCAGACGCCCTTCCAGCGTGTGGTGCGCCAGCGGTATTCAAACGCGACGCCGCGAAAGACCAGCCCCAGCAACATCAGGGTGATGGGCACGTAAAGCGCGGGCATCACGACGGCATAGGCCAGCGGGAATACCGCGAACAGCCCGCCGCCGCCCAGCACCAGCCAAGTCTCGTTGCCGTCCCAGATGGGGGCAACAGAGTTCATCATCACGTTGCGCTCTTTTTCGTCATCTGTCAGCGGGAACAGCAATCCGACGCCCAGATCGAACCCATCAAGGATCACGTAAACCAGTACAGCGAATGCAATGATGCCCGCCCAGATGAAAGACAGCTCCAGTCCGAACATGTTAGTCTTCCTCCTGTGCGCGGCGTTGCTGCGCCGGTGTGATGCCTGCCGTGCGTGTGGGCGCTTCATTGCGCAGGGATTGCTCGCTCACCACTTTGACGCGGGCGTTCATCATGCGCAGGATATAGAACGTCCCCGCCCCGAACACGAAGAAATAGACGATGATAAAGGCGACCAGCGAGGTGGCGACCGCAGGGGCCGCGATGGGCGACAGGCTTTCAGAAGTGCGCATCAACCCGTAGACCGTGAACGGCTGGCGGCCCACTTCGGTGGTAATCCATCCCGCCAGCACGGCGACAAAGCCCATGGGGCCCATCAGAACGCTCGCGCGGTAGAGCATCGGCGCATCGTACAAGCGGCCCCGCCAACGCATCCACGCGGCCCATAGGCCAAGGCCCAGCATCGCAAAGCCAAGTCCCACCATGATCCGAAAGCTGAAGAAGATCAGCGTCACGGGCGGCTCATCCTCATCGGGGATGGTGTCGAGGCCCGGCAGGTCCGCGTTCAGATCGTGCTTGAGGATAAGCGAGCTGAGCTTGGGTATCTCGACCTTGTACTCGATCTTTTTCTCCGCCTCATTGGGGATGCCAAACAGAATGAGCGGCGCGCCACCTTCATAGCTGTCGTAATGCCCCTCCATCGCCATGACCTTTTGCGGCTGGTATTTCAGTGTGTTGATGCCGTGAAAGTCGCCCGCAACGATCTGCAGGGGTGTGACCACCATCAGCATCCACATCGCCATGGAGAACATCTTGCGCGACGGCATATCCTGACGGTCGCGCAGCAGGTGCAGCGCGCCCACGGCCCCTACCACCAGCGCAGTGGTCAGGTAGGCCGCCAGCACCATGTGCACCAAGCGGTATGGGAAGGACGGGTTGAACACGATCGCCCACCAATCCTCTGGAATGAACTGGCCCACTTCGTTGATGGAAAATCCTGCGGGCGTCTGCATCCATGAATTCACGGACAAGATCCACGTGGCCGAAATCAGCGTGCCAATTGCCACCATGGCTGTGGCCAGCATGTGCAGCCCGTCGCCCACACGCTTGCGGCCAAAAAGCATGATGCCAAGGAAACCCGCCTCAAGAAAGAACGCCGACAGCACTTCGTAAGCCATCAGCGGCCCGATCACCGGCCCTGCGCGGTCAGAGAACACCGACCAGTTGGTGCCGAACTGATAGGCCATCACAATGCCCGACACGACGCCCATGCCGAAGGCCACGGCGAATATCTTTTTCCAGTAGTTAAACAGAACCAGATAAGTCTCATTCCGGGTACGCAGGTACAGGCCGTTCAGCACCGCAAGATAGCTGGCAAGACCGATCGAGAAAGCGGGAAAAATAATGTGAAAAGACACGGTAAAGGCAAATTGCACCCGTGCCAGCATCTCTGCGGAAAAGCCGTCCAACATCTCTCGCAAACCCCTTGATTGCACCGATTTGACTTTTAGAACGGCACTGTCCCGAATACAGCCCCACAGAATGCCGCGTGGCAGAATGTCTCAGGACAAGGTGAACGGCCCCTTAAGGAAAAGCAATTTCAACTTTCAGGCCGGGGGTATTATCTTCCAATGTCAGCGTCGCACCGTGCAGGGTCGCGACGGCGGCCACAAGGCTTAGCCCCAGCCCGTTGCCCGGTGTGCCACGGCTGCGATCCAGTCGGTAAAGACGTTGCAGAACGCGGCCCCGCTCCGCTTTTGGAACGCCGGGGCCGTTGTCGGCGACGGTCAGCGTGAAATCCGCGCCCACGGCGACCTGCACGGCACTACCTTCAGGCGTGTGACGCAACGCGTTCTCGATCAGGTTCGACAACATCTGCCCCAAAAGCATCTTGTCGCCTTGCACCGTTCTGGCCGCGTCAGGCAGCGCTAGTGTCAGGGTGTGGCCGCTTGCGGCAGCCGCAGGTTCAAAGACCTCGACAATGGTTTGCGCCACGGCACCCAGATCAACAGGAACAAACCGCGCTTTGGCTTGTCCCCCCTCTACTTGCGCCAGTTGCAGCAGCGACTGGAAGGTGGCGGTGATGTCGTCCAATTCGGATTGCGCCTTGCCTGTCAGTTCAGCCGCGGCGCTGTCTGGCGCGGTCACTGCAGCCAGTTCTTCCAGATGCACGGCCACCCGCTGGATGGGCGTTTTAAGATCATGGGCAATGTCCGAAGACACCTGCCGAAGTGCGGCAACGGATGTTTCCTGTGCGGTGGCCATCTGATTCACTTTGCCGCCAATGCGCACCAGATCATCAGACCAGCGCGGCCCCACTGTGACCCGCGCGGCAAGATCACCCGTGGTCATCGCATCCAGCGCTTCGCCCACAACCTCCACATGGCGTTTGGAGCGCCGCGCGAGGATCAAACCGCCCGACAGCGCGATCAGCACGGTGGGCAGCAGGCTGATCAATAGGATGTTGATAAACAAGTCACGCAGGGCAAGAATTTCGGCACGGCTGCGCGCAATGGTCAGCAGCCCGCCGTAAAGCCCGTCGGTGAGCGAGAGATATGCACCTGCGAATTCTTCCCGCTCAGGGTCCAGCGAGACGATGTTGAACCCCTTGTCCCCGCGGGCGATCGCCCCATTGCCAAAGATGCGACCTGTGGGAGAGATGTAGCTGATGATCAATCGGGCGGGGTCTGCTGCACGGGATTCCGCCTCGACCAGTTGTGCGACGGCGCGGGCATTCGGAGCAGCGCGAAAGCCTGCAAGATCCTGCCGCAGATCGGCACGGATGTCCTGCTCGAATGACGTCTTGGTCACTTGATAGCTGGCCGCGAGGCTTAGCAAGCTCACCGCCGAGAACAGCAAAACCAGCAAAAGCGCCAAGCGCAGCGGCATGGACCGCCAGAGTTTCCTCAGCCGCATCACCCTTGAGCGATCCGGTAGCCTGCACCGCGCACGGTCTGGATCAGGTCTTGGGCGAAGGGCTTGTCCACTTTGGCGCGCAATCGGCTGATGTGGGTTTCCACGACATTGGTCTGCGGATCAAAGCTCAGGTCCCACACCCCTTCCAACAGCATGGTGCGGGTTTGCACGCGCCCCTTACGGCGCAGCAAATGTTCCAACAACGCAAATTCCCTTGGCAGCAAGTCAATCTCGACCCCGGCACGGGTGACTTTGCGGGTGATGAGGTCCATCTCCAGATCGGCGACGGTGAGAACGGTTTCCGTCTCCACCGCTTGCGGGCGGCGGGCAAGGGCGGCAACACGCGCCGACAGCTCTCCAAACGCGAAGGGTTTGACCAGATAATCATCGGCGCCCGCATTGAGCCCCGCAATCCGGTCCTCCACATCGCCCATGGCGGTCAGGAACAGCACAGGCGTGAGATTGCCCGCACCGCGCAGTGTCTTGACCAGCGTCAGCCCGTCCACCTCGGGCAGCATCCGGTCAACAACGGCCACATCATAGCTGGAAGCTGTGGCCGCGATCAGCCCCGCTTTGCCGTCCTCCAACAGGTCAACCACATGCCCTTCCTCGCGCAATCCCCGCGCAATGTAAGTACCAGTGGTGGCGTCGTCTTCGACCACGAGAATTTTCATATGGGTCCCTGCATGGTGTCGTTGATACCTGCTATTTAGGAGCGTTGCAGCACACCTGCGCAAATCTCACAAATTTGTATACACC
>CALAIJ010000119.1 GCA_937923365.1 uncultured Sulfitobacter sp. | reverse complement strand
CCAGCTGAGGGCCTCGGTGCGGTGCGCAGGGTCCGTTGGCATGAAGGCCCCGAACTTTTCAGCCAGATAGAGCAGGATCGCGCCCGACTCAAAGACCCGTTGCGGAGTGTCACCCGAATGGTCCATCAAAGCGGGGATTTTAGAGTTGGGGTTCGCGCCCACAAAGCCCGACCCGAACTGCGCGCCAGAGGAAATGTCGATGATCCAAGCGTCATACTCTGCGCCTGCGTGGCCAGCAGCCAAGAGCTCTTCCAGCATCATGGTCACTTTCACACCATTGGGCGTCGCCAGTGAATAGAGCTGCAAGGGATGCTTGCCCACGGGCAGGTCCTGATCATGGGTCGCCCCCGCAATGGGGCGGTTGATCGAGGCGAACTTGCCGCCAGATTCGCTGTCCCACGTCCAGACTTTCGGCGGTGTGTAGGTATCGGTCATATTGTTTCTCGTCTCATGTGGCTGAGGTGGAGGGGACCTCCACCTTACGGATTGTATCTGGACTGTAAGGTGGGGCTTTGGCCCACCCTTCGCCAGTGCAAAATTGCGGAAGTCTCAAAACTGTGAGCAGGATAGGCCAACGGTTCAGGGGAAAAGCATGCAGCGCAGGTATATACAATGTGATGTGTTCAGCGGCGCGCCGTTCAAAGGCAACGGTTTGGCAGTTGTGCTGGACAGTGGCGGGCTGACCACAGCGCAGATGCAGGCCTTTGCCGCCTGGACCCAGCAGGCCGAGACCACGTTTCTGTTCCCGCCCACAGACCCGCGTGCCGATTACGCCGTGCGTATCTTCTCTGCCACGGGCGAGATGCCTTTTGCAGGCCATCCGACCCTGGGCAGTGCGGTGGCGTGGATGCACGCGGGCAATGCGCCCCGTGATCCTAGACGCGTTGTACAGGAATGCGCGATCGGTTTGGTTGATGTGGATATGACGGGCGCATGGCCCGCTTTTGCGGCACCCCCTACCAAGATTGACCCGATGCCAGACGCGGAGCGGCACCGCGTCTGCAAAGCTCTTGGCATCATGGCAAAGGACGTCGTTGCCAGTGTCACGCTGGACAATGGCGTCTTGCGTCAGCTGATCGAACTCAAGGATGCCAAAGCAGTCCTGGCGCTGGACCCGCAGGCGGTCGGTCTGCCTGCTTACCGAGGTGTCAGTCTGCTGGGGCGACATCCACGCGGGCAGGGGGCAGACTATGAAGTGCGCAATCTGTCGCCTGCGTCCCTGATGCCGGAGGACGCGGTTACGGGATCGTTGATTGCCGCGGTTGGGGTCTGGCTAAACGCGCAAGGGCGGCTTGGCGAAGGTGTGACGGTGGCGCAAGGCACAGCCATGGGCCGCATGGGGCGCGCGTCGATCGTGGCGCGGGGCGAACGGGTGCTTGTCGGCGGGCGGGTCTGCGTGATGATCGATGGCAGGGTAGAAATTTGACAGCGGCGCCGGGTGGGCAGGATGCCCACCTTACGGGGGGTGTGGGCCAAGTAAGGTGGGCGTCTCGCCCACACAGCACCCCTGCCAAGGAAAAAGGCCGCTCGATAAAGAGCGGCCTTTTCAAACACATCGCTGTGGCGCGGCTTCAGCCCTGACGGGCTTTGAACCGGCGCTGCGTCTTGTTGATCACATAGACGCGGCCCTTGCGGCGCACAACACGGCAATCACGGTGCCGGTTCTTGAGCGAGCGGAGTGAGTTGCGAACTTTCATGTCCATCTCCAATTGTTCATGGCGCGAACCAGCGCCGGTTGCGGGCAGCCAAAGCCCCGTTGTGGGGCAAAGGCCAGTGAAATCAGGTGGTGGGCGATACTGGGATCGAACCAGTGACCCCTTCGATGTCAACGAAGTGCTCTACCGCTGAGCTAATCACCCACTTATGACACGCAAACCCTTTGCCCCAAATAAAATGGGGCGCGTGGGTACGCGCCGTGAGGGCTGCTATAAAAGGAGTCGCGCCAGTGATCAAGGGCTTTTGGCAATTGCATAAATTGCGCTATGATCATGTGTGAAAGGGCCCGCAATGCCGAAATCTGCCTACGACGTCCAGCGCCCGGATCGGGATCGGTCCTGTGTGGTCTTTGCCTCGCCGCATTCGGGGCGTGACTACCCGTGGTCTTTCCTGCGCACAACGGTATTGGACGAACACGCGATCCGGTCCTCGGAAGACGCGTTTGTGGATCAACTCTTTGATTGCGCGCCGAAATTTGGCGCAGCGTTCATCAAGGCAGGCGCGCCGCGGGCCTTTGTGGACCTCAACAGATCATATGATGAACTGGACCCTGCGCTGATCGAAGGGGTGCGCCGTCAAGGGCATAACCCCCGGATTGCCTCGGGCCTTGGTGTGATTCCACGGGTCGTGGCCAATGGGCGTGCGATCTATCGTGGCAAAATGAGCCGTGAAGATGCCATGCTGCGTATCGAGCGATACTGGCGACCGTATCACGACATGTTGCAGGCGTTGCTGGACAATGCGCACAAACGCCACGGGCAAGCGGTTCTGATCGACTGCCACTCCATGCCGCATGAAGCGATGAACGGTGTCGCGCGCGGCGGCATGAAACGCCCTGACGTGGTGCTGGGCGACCGCTTTGGGGCTGCCGCAAGCGGCGACGTTGTTGACCGGATTGAGGCGGCCTTTGCAGGGGCTGGATTCGTCGTTACGCGCAATACGCCTTTCGCGGGGGCCTACATTACGCAGGCCTACGGGCGCCCTTCACGCGGGCAACACGCTGTTCAAGTGGAAATCGACCGCTCGCTTTATATGAACGAAGCCCTGATCCGGCCCAACGGAGACTTTGAAGCTGTGCGGTCCGCACTGGCTCAGGTCGTTGCGGAAGTCGCCCAAATCGGTCAAGGCAAGGTGCCATTGGCCGCTGAGTGACCCTGGGGGTCGTTTTGGCGGGAGGATTGCCTCATGGGCTTCACCGCAAGGCACGGCCTTTGACAATTGCAGACTTGCCGAATTTTTCGCGGATACTATCCGTGGCGCGCTCTGCAGCGGACCGCTTGGTGGCATTCGGGTCCAGCAGATCGCCGCCAAGGTCTGCGCCTTCAGCGGCGCTTAGATCAGATATGCCACAGCCGATCAGCCGGAAAGGCCCCGGATCATCCAACTGGTCAAAGAGCGCGCGCGCTGTGCGGTAGATGCGATCGGCAAGTTGTGTCGGATCATGCAAGGAAACGCGCCGCGTCAGCGATTTGAAATCCGCTCGTTTGAGTTTCAATGTCACGACGCGGCCTGCGTGCCCCTTGGCCTTGGCGCGGTCTGCCACCTGTTCGGACAGGCGCCAGATGTGACCATCAAGAATATCGGGGTCAGATGTATCTTCGTTAAAGGTGGTTTCCTTGGAGATGGACTTCACCGGTTCATGGGCCGAAATGCGGCGGCGGTCCTGACCGCGTGCCAGATGCCACAACCGTTCCCCTGTGCCGCCAAAGCGGGCAATGAGGTCGGTCTGTTCCCACCGCAACAAATCCGAAAACGTGCGGATACCTGCCTTGTCCAGTGCGGCGCGTGTCACAGCACCCACGCCCCAGATCAGGCCCACAGGTTTGTCACGCAGGAAATCCATCGTCTCCGCCTTGCCGATGATCGAAAACCCGTGCGGCTTGTCCAGATCAGAGGCGACCTTGGCCAGAAACTTGTTGTGGCTTAACCCGATGGAGCCGGTAAGGCCCAGTTCGTCCTTCATCCGGCGCACAAGGCGTGCAAGCATGACCGCAGGGGCGTGGCCGTGCAGGCGGGCGGTACCTGTCATATCAAGAAAGGCTTCATCCAGCGACAGGGGTTCAATCGCGGGGGTCAGTTCCTCCATCATGGCGCGGATCGCGCGGGAGGCTTCGACGTATGCTTCCATACGCGGTTTGATAATCACCGCGTCAGGGCAAAGCTTTAGCGCCTGAAACATCGGCATGGCAGAGCGCACACCGCGGATGCGTGCCACATAGCAAGCCGTGGAGACCACACCACGTCTGCCGCCGCCGATGATGACTGGCTTGCCTTCAAGCCCCGGATTATCACGCTTTTCAACCGAGGCATAAAAGGCGTCGCAATCCATATGCGCAATGGACAGCACGTCCAGTTCAGGATGCGACAGCACGCGCGGGCTGCCACAGACGGCACATCGACGGGCGGCAGGGATTTCCGAAAGACAATCGCGACAAAGCGCAGAGATGCGGGACGACATGGGGGCAGGACCATCAAAGGTGATACCTACAGTTTAACCTGCAATGCACGCGTTGAACATGGGGGCCATGCACCGCGTTTCGCCTGGGGTTTTCAAAGAAGGCCCCCCGCTGCCTAAAGCGGGGGGAGGTGACGAACATCAGGAAGAACCAGTTCGTCGGGGAGTATCACCTGACCTTGGGTAACACGCCTACGTCAAATCACATAGTCGGGAATTCCTGACCATGTGGTCGAATTTTCCTCTGTGCTGATTTTGTTACAGTCTAGGGTTGTGGCCGGTTGAGGGCCATTGGTTGAGTACAACCAAAAACTGCACGCTAAATACGGTAGAGGCATCCAGATATAGGGGGTCAAATAGACCGGTTTGGGCTTGTTGCCTGTGGGGATTGCATCTCTGACAAGATCGCGTTTGCGGCCTTTTGCGGGTCCTCGGCTGTCCATACAGGGCGGCCGACAACAACGTGATCGGCGCCCTGCGCAATCGCTTCTGCGGGGGTCATGACGCGCTTTTGGTCGCCCAATGCACTGCCTGCAGGCCGCACGCCCGGGGTGACGATCAGCCTGCCGTCTGCTTCTGGCAAGGCGCGGATCATGGCGGCCTCTTGCGGCGAAGAGATGACGCCATCAGCACCTGCGTCAAACGCGCGGCCTGCACGGGTTTGCACCAGATCGGGGATGTCACCAGACTGGATCAGGGCTGCATCAAGATCTGCACGGTCCAGAGATGTCAGGATCGTCACAGCGAGGATTTTCAGGTCCGTACCTGCCGCGCCCTGCTTGGCTGCGGCCACCACATGCGGATCGCCATGCACAGTCAGAAAGTCGAGGTCGAATTGCGCCAGCCCCCGTACGGCAGCTTCGACGGTTGCACCGATGTCAAAAAGCTTCATGTCGAGGAAGATCTGCTTGCCGTGCTCTGATTTCAGTTCATTGGCCAGCGCCAGGCCTCCACCTGTCAGCATGCCCAGACCGATCTTGTAGAAGCTGACTGCGTCGCCCAGCTTCTTCGTCAATTCCAGCCCCGCAAGGGCATTTGGCACATCAAGTGCGACGATCAAACGGTTGTCGGTCATGGGCGGCTCCTGTCGCGTGCAGTATTGCGCGCAGGACTAAGCAAGCGGCGGTCCCAAGTCCACCAAAGAAAAAGCCGGCCACGCGGGGAGGCGTGGCCGGTAGGTAGGATCAGACAGGCCGGCAGGCAGCTATCTGAGGGAACCGCGCGTCGAACGGGACAGATGTTGACGCACGGGATCTTGGGGTCAGGCGGCGCGCAGGCCGCTCAAACGTTCGATGCGCAAACGCCAGTTGCTGGACGCAGCGCGTTCAGGCGTGTGCAAGGGAATAGGTTCGTTCGCGGGGACGCTGGCATAAAGGCCGGGCGTGTGAACATGGCGGCGCAGCGCTTCGGCGCGCAAGGCTTGCTCGGCCTCTGGCATGCTCATTGTCAGATCACCCTCGACCGTGCAGGCATAATCGCGGGCCGGGCCTGCGCCGTGCACGGTGACACATGCTTCAAAGCAGTTGGTGGCCGCGTTGAAACGGATGTCAGTCTCAAGAATAGGGTCGGTAATCATAGCTACACCTCAATTTTTGTGGCGGCCTGTATTCTGCTGCCTTGCAATGTAAATAGGGGTGTGGGCTGACCGATGTTAGGGGGAGAAGAGGGGCGGGGTTCCCAGTGAGGGTTGGTCCAATCTTCCCCCAAACACAAAAAAACCCGGAAATCGCAGGGCAATTTCCGGGCAAGTGATCAGAGACTTGGCAGGCAGGCTAAGTCCTCTGGTGTGCGGTGACTGCGCGGGGACAGGTTGCGCAGTGGCAGGTACCGCATTTCCGGCGACAGCAGGCAGGCTGCGCCAAAACAGGCAGGGTAGATCAGGCGGCGCGGCGGCCTGTCAGGTGCACAAGGCTTTCCAGCAGACGCATCGGATCGAAGGCAGGGCGTCCGGCGCGCTGCGCAGGCACGTGGCGCGCGATTTCGGAATAGGTTGTGGCTGCGCCTTTGTGGCGACGTAGTGCTTGGGTGGACAGCCCCTTGGCGGCGTCCTCAAAAGACATGTCGAT
Organism: uncultured Sulfitobacter sp.; assembly: GCA_937923365.1. Taxonomy (GTDB): domain Bacteria; phylum Pseudomonadota; class Alphaproteobacteria; order Rhodobacterales; family Rhodobacteraceae; genus Sulfitobacter. The sequence goes on along the minus strand of CALAIJ010000119.1, from coordinate 9,358 downwards.
GGGGGCGTTGATGGCACAGGGGTATTTACGCGTTGTGTCACCATCGTGCACGGTCACCAGCGCTTCGAAGCATTGATTGGCCGGGTTGTAGATGACGTTTGTCAGCTCGATTGGGCGCGTCTGCATCGTATATTCCTCTTCAAGATCTCAGTTGGCAGCTTGGTCTGCCTGAAGTATGAACGCGCAATGTTGCGAAAAGGTTGCACAAATATTGCTGCTCATGTGGATAAAGGTAAAATTTGTATTAATAACAATCAAGTAGACATGTATATTTTTTTGTTGCAACAGCAGTTTTTCGCGATAACCCGGCAAAAGATTAACAAAACCAACCACTTCTGATTGTAGATTTTGTCCACTAATTATGTAAAATCAGGCGCATGCCGGATCAATATTTTGTGGTTCTTGTCTTATTCACCACAAGACGAATTCCAAAACCGCGCCCTCTTGAAGCTGGAAAACGAATCACCATCTTAAGGGCGAGGCCCAAACCCCTGCGTGCCGCTTGGCGGGCGCATATCCATCCGGGCGCTTAACACAAAGGAGACCACCATGGACTTGAGCAAGTTCACGGAGCGGTCGCGTGGTTTTATCCAAGCGGCCCAGACCATTGCCACCCGCGACAGCCATCAGCGTTTGGCCCCCGAACACATTCTAAAAGCACTCTTGGACGACGATCAGGGCCTTGCCGCCAATCTGATTGCGGCGTCCGGCGGCAATACGGCGCAGGTCGTGCAGGCATTGGACCTTGCTTTGGGTAAAATGCCCAAGGTCACGGGCGACGCAGCACAGGTCTATCTTGACGCTGCGACCACCAAAGTACTGGCCGAGGCGGAAAGCATCGCCAAGAAGGCAGGGGACAGTTTTGTCCCTGTCGAGCGCATTTTGATGGCATTGTGCATGGTGAAGTCCGGTGCAAAGGACGCGCTGGAAACCGGCAAGGTCACAGCACAGGGCCTGAACGGCGCCATCAATGATGTGCGCAAGGGGCGTACCGCCGATACGGCAAGCGCCGAAGATGGTTATGACGCGCTTAAGAAGTATGCGCTCGACCTCACCACGCGGGCCGAAGAGGGCAAGATTGACCCGATCATTGGCCGAGACGAGGAAATTCGCCGGGCTATGCAGGTCTTGTCCCGGCGGACCAAGAACAACCCCGTGCTGATTGGCGAACCTGGCGTTGGTAAGACCGCAATTGCAGAAGGGCTTGCCCTGCGCATCGTCGACGGCGACGTGCCCGAAAGCCTGCGCGGCAAGCGGCTGCTTTCGCTCGACATGGGGGCGCTGATTGCCGGTGCAAAGTATCGCGGCGAGTTTGAAGAACGCCTCAAGGCTGTGCTGACCGAGGTCACCGAGGCTGCGGGCGAGATCGTGTTGTTCATCGACGAGATGCACACGCTTGTCGGTGCTGGCAAGGCAGATGGGGCGATGGATGCCTCCAACCTGTTGAAACCTGCGCTTGCTCGCGGTGAATTGCATTGTGTCGGTGCCACCACCTTGGATGAATATCGCAAATACGTCGAAAAAGACGCCGCTTTGGCGCGCCGTTTCCAGCCCGTTATCGTGCAGGAACCCACCGTCGAAGACACCATCAGCATCCTGCGGGGCATCAAGGAAAAGTACGAATTGCACCACGGTGTGCGGATTAGCGACAGCGCCTTGGTTGCGGCCGCCACGCTAAGCCACCGCTATATCACGGACCGCTTTTTGCCCGACAAGGCCATCGATCTGATGGACGAGGCCGCCAGCCGCCTGCGCATGGAGGTCGATAGCAAACCCGAAGAGCTTGACGCGCTTGACCGCCAGATCCTGCAATTGCAGATCGAGGAAGAAGCGCTGAAGCTGGAGGACGATCAGGCGTCCAAAGACCGTCTTGAGACGTTGCAGAAGGACCTTGCCGATCTGCAGGAGCAATCCGCCGAGATGACTGCCCAATGGCAGGCGGAGCGGGACAAGCTGGCAGGCGCGCGCGACATCAAGGAAAAGCTGGACCATGCGCGGGCCGAGTTGGATATCGCCAAGCGTGAAGGCAACCTCGCCCGCGCGGGTGAGCTGTCCTACGGCGTCATCCCCCAGTTGGAGAAGGATCTGACCGAGGCCGAAAGTCGCGATGAGGGCATGATGGTCGAAGAGGCCGTGCGCCCTGACCAGATCGCAGGCGTGGTCGAGCGTTGGACAGGTATCCCAGCCGGCAAGATGCTAGAAGGCGAGCGGGACAAGCTGCTTCGGATGGAGGACCAATTGCACGGTCGCGTCATCGGGCAGGAAAGCGCTGTGCGTGCTGTTGCCAACGCGGTGCGCCGCGCGCGGGCAGGGCTGAACGACGAGAACCGCCCACTGGGCTCGTTCCTGTTCCTTGGCCCCACAGGTGTCGGCAAGACCGAGCTGACCAAGGCCGTGGCCGAGTTCCTCTTTGACGACGATTCAGCGATGGTACGCATCGACATGTCCGAGTTCATGGAGAAACATGCGGTCGCGCGTCTGATCGGTGCCCCTCCCGGCTATGTCGGCTATGACGAGGGCGGTGTGCTGACCGAAGCTGTGCGGCGCAGGCCTTATCAGGTCGTGCTGTTTGACGAGGTCGAAAAGGCGCATCCGGATGTGTTCAACGTGCTGTTGCAGGTGCTGGACGATGGTGTGCTGACGGACGGGCAGGGACGCACTGTCGACTTCAAGCAAACGCTTATCATCCTCACGTCCAACCTTGGGGCGCAGGCGCTTAGCCAACTGCCCGAGGGCGGGGACATGGGGGCGGCCAAGCAGGACGTCATGGATGCCGTGCGCGCGCACTTCCGGCCAGAATTCCTGAACCGTCTTGATGAGACGATCATCTTTGACCGTCTCAGTCGGGGCGATATGGACGGGATTGTCGATATCCAGATGGCACGTTTGCTCAAGCGGCTTGCTGGTCGCAAGATCGCGCTGGAGCTTGACGACGGGGCACGCAAATGGCTCGCCGACGAAGGCTATGATCCGGTGTTCGGTGCGCGTCCTCTCAAGCGGGTGATCCAGCGTGCGCTTCAAAACCCGCTGGCGGAGATGTTGCTGGCAGGGGATGTGCAGGACGGGGATACCATTCCCGTTCACGCAGGCGCTGAAGGTCTGATCATCGGCGACCGTGTCGGTGCCACAGGCAAACCCAAACCGGATGATGCGACCGTGCATTGATCCGCGACAGGGAATAGACTCTAAAGGGTCGGGGGACATCCTCCGGCCCTTTTTTTGTCCGATCCGAGGAACAGGCTTTGGTTGAAATCACGACAGAGAGGCTGTTGCTTCGTCGCGCCCGCGCCGAGGATGCGGCCCTCTTGTGGGATGTCTTTCGCCGCCCAGACGCGATGAGGTATTGGAGCGAGCTGCCGCATCTGACCCCTGATCGCACCATGAAGCTTGTGGAAGGGATGATGGCGCTCGCGCCCGATGCCCCTTACTTTCTTGTCGAACACGAGGGCAGGCCCGTGGGGACTGCAGGGTTCTGGCAAGGTCACGAGGTCGGCTTTATCCTGCACCCTGATGTCTGGGGCAAGGGGCTGGGATCGGAACTGTTGGATGCATTGCTTGGGCATGGATTTACCTTCTGCGGGTTCGACGCGATCATGGCCGATGTTGATCCTGGCAATGCCGCCTCGATCGGGTTGCTGACCAGCAAAGGCTTTACCGAAATCGGCCGCGCTGAGCGTACGATACAACTAGGCGATACATGGGTTGATAGTGTCTATTTTGGTCTGACCCGCACCACATGGGAGCGCCGTTGATGCCACCCAGATATGTCCTGTTCGATTGCGATGGCGTGCTGGTCGATAGTGAGCCGATCACCAACCGGATCCTGCGCGATGATCTGGCGGACCACGGGCTTGACCTGCGGCTTGACCAGATTTTCGAGATGTTCGTCGGCGGCACCATGCAAGGCGTCATGACCCGCGCCCGCATGATGGGCGCGACCCTGCCTGACAACTGGCTTGACCATATCTATGCCCGCATGTTCGCGGCTCTTGAAGCGGAATGCGTCGTCATCCCGGGCGTGCCTGCGATGCTGGACGCTTTGGATGCGGCAGGGGTCGGCTATGCCGTCGGGTCAAACGGGCCTGTGGCCAAGATGGAGGTCACGTTGCGCCGGTGTGGGCTTTGGGAACGCATGGAGGGGCGGATATTCTCGGCCCATGAGTGTGCAGCGTCCAAACCGGCACCGGATGTCTACCTCAAGGCCGCGGCCGCCGGGGGATTTGCGCCAGCGGACTGCTGTGTCGTTGAAGATAGCGCTACAGGTGCCCGCGCCGCTGTGGCGGCAGGTATGGCGTGTTACGGATATGCCTGCCCTGCAACGCGGGAGAAGCTGCGCCCACATTGCGTCGCTCTTTTTGAGGATATGACCACGCTGCCAGCACTGCTGGGGCTTGCCGCCCCAGCCCGCTCAGGCGATTAGAAGATGAACATATCTTCCGTCAGATCGAAGGTGCCTACGGTGTCCACTTTGATCACAGCACCTGGTTCGATGCGGATGTGATGGCCGTAGTCGGTTGCCCTGATGGTCAGGTCTTCCATGCCAGACAGATTGTAGGCGCTCAGATCGATCTCGTCATCGCCATTGCCGAAGGTCCAGATTGTGTCGTGCCCGGAGTTCAGGCCAAAGACAAAAGTGTCGTCATCAAAACCACCTATCAGCGTGTCATTGCCCGCGCCGCCGTCCAGCGTGTCACGGCCATTGCCGCCCGAGATCATGTCACGGCCAGCGCCGCCATGGATCATGTCGCGGCCCTCGCCCCCGTAGATCAGGTCCCGGCCATTGCCGCCATCGACTGTGTCGCGGCCATTGCCTGCATAGATGGTGTCATTGCCGCGCCCGCCGTCGATCTCGTCGCGCCCGCCCTTGCCGTAGATCAGGTCGCGCCCATTGCCGCCGTCCAGCGTATCGCGCGATTGTCCGCCCCAAAGCTTGTCTCGGCCATTGCCGCCTGACATCTCGCTGCGGCCATTGGCGCTGATCAGTGTGTCGTTGCCGTTGCCACCATCAATGGTGTCATTGCCGCTGCCGCCATGCAGCCAGTCATTACCGTTGCCGCCCATGATCTCATCGCGGCCCGAGTTGCCCTCAATCCGGTCACTGCCGCGCCCGCCATAGATCGTGTCCGCGCCAGAGCCGCCGATCACCTTGTCCGCGCCCGCGCCGCCATAGATCAGATCGTCGCCACTGCCGCCAATCAGCGTGTCGTGGCCGTTCCCGCCATAGAGCGTGTCTTTGCCGTTGCCGCCATTGACCATGTCATTGCCGCGCCCACCATAGGCTAGATCATCGCCATTGCCGCCGCGCAGCCAGTCGTGGCCTTTGCCGCCGTTCAATTCGTCATCACCATTGCCTGCTTGCAGGAAGTCGTTGCCAAGCTGACCTTTCAGGGTGTCATTGCCGTGGCTGCCATAAAGAATGTCATCACCCAGGCCCCCGCGCACAAGATCGTCCCCACTGCTGGCGCGTACAAGATCGTTGCCTGATCCGGCCGTGATCGTGTTGTCTTCGTATGTGCCCTTGATGCTGATCCCTGTGATCGGGTCAAAGATGGGGTCCTGAATGGGTCCGTTTTTCATGGCAACAGCCTTTGCAATAGAAGCGTTTCAATCGCAGGTAGCGCCGAGATGCGGCAAGATTTAGGCAAACAAATGTAAAATTCGCGAAACTGCGGTTTCTGACAATCAGGTGTGTTGTTTGAAATACGGGCCAAAAGAATTTTGCCCTGCCTTCCGCAGGCATTAGGTAGCTAACAGAAGAGTAACCTGAGGAGACCGCCATGGCCTATCGCTGGAAAAACACGCTGACTGCGCGCGATGTGACGCCCTATCAGACGTACCTGAACCGCAGACAGTTGATGGCCGGTGCGGTCGCCGGCGCAGGCTTTGCGTCCATCGGGGGCAGTTTGCAGGCCAAGGAAGGGCTTGAGCCCAACTCTTACGAGGACATCACCCAGTACAACAATTACTATGAATTCGGCACGGGCAAGACTGATCCCGCGGCCAATGCGCATACGCTTGTCACCGATAACTGGACGGTCAAGATCGACGGGATGGTCGACAAACCGGGTGATTACGCGTTCGAGGACATCATGAAGGCCATGACCGTCGAAGAGCGCATCTACCGGTTCCGCTGTGTCGAGGCGTGGTCCATGGTCATTCCGTGGAACGGGTTCGAGCTGGCGGACATGCTGGCAATGGCAGGTGTGCAATCCGGTGCCAAATACGTGGCGTTTGAAACAGCGCTGCGCCCCGACGAAATGCCCGGCGTGCGGTTTCCCGTGCTGGATTGGCCCTATGTCGAAGGGCTTCGACTGGACGAGGCGATGCACCCGCTCACGATCATGGCCACCGGCATCTACGGCAAGGACATCCCCAACCAGAACGGCGCACCGCTGCGGCTGGTTGTGCCGTGGAAATACGGGTTCAAATCCATCAAAAGCATCGTGCGCATCACGCTGACCGACGAAGAGCCTGCAACCAGCTGGAACAAGGCAAACGCGCGTGAATATGGTTTCTACAGCAATGTGAACCCCGAAGTGTCCCACCCGCGTTGGTCTCAGGCCAGCGAACGGCCCGTCGGGGGCGGTCTGTTTGCCAAGCGCATTCCGACGTTGATGTTCAACGGCTATGAAGAAGAAGTCGCAGGGCTTTACGAAGGCATGGACCTCAAGGCCAATTTCTGACGCAGGCGAGGGGGCGCGGAATTTTTGAAAAATTCCGGTCCAAACTTTTTGAAAAAGTTTGAGCCGTCCGGTTTGCTCCGCCATACAAGATGTCAGAGGGAGGGACAGGATGCAGGCCACGCCATATGCGACGGATTTCTATGCCGACGCTTTCATCTGTGATCCCATCCCGCACTACGCGCAGATGCGCACGGCGGGTCCGGTGGTCTGGTTGCCTGCCAACAAATGTTATGCTGCCGTGCACTATGACGCTGTGGTCGAGGTGCTGCGCGGGTCAGAAAGGTTCATTTCCGGCAAAGGCCTGTCGTTGAACGATGACGTCAACAAGTTCCTGATCGGCAATTCGCTGAACTCTGACAGTCCCGATCATGAGCGACGTCGCGGGGTGACCGCCGTACCGATCATGCCCAAGAACATCCGCCCGTTGGAAGACTATATATATAGTACCGCTCAGAACCTTGCAGAGGCGCTGGTGGCCAAGGGCCGGTTTGACGCCATCGATGACTTTGCCACCGTGTTGCCCTTGGCGATTGTTGTTGATCTGATCGGGCTGAGTGATGAGGGCAAAGACGAGATGCTCAAATGGGCATCGGCCACGTTCAACCTGTTCGAAGGGTTCAACGCCCGCAGCCGTGCGGCGTTTAAGGATCTGCACGGATTGCAGGCTTATCTGGCCGAGCACGGCAAGCGAGACGCGCTCAAAGACGGTGGACTGGCGCAACGCATCTTCGATCTGGCCCCCGAAAAAGGATTTACCGAGGCTGAGGCAGCGCAGATGATGCGCGACTATATCAACCCCTCGCTGGACACGACTGTCTCTGCGGCGGGCTTTGCGGCTTATTACTTTGCAAAGTTCCCCGATCAGTGGGATTTGCTGCGACAACAGCCCGATCTGGTGCCCAACGCAATCGAGGAAATCGTGCGCATGTGCACGCCCATCCGCGCATTCAGCCGGTACGTGGCGCAAGACACCGAAGTTTCAGGCATCGCCCTTGAGGAAGGGTCGCGCATTCTGGCCGTATACGCATCCGCCAACCGCGACGAGAATGTTTGGGAAACCCCGGATACCTTTGATGTCACGCGCAGCCTGCGCAAGCATTTGGGCTTTGGCCATGGCAAGCACACTTGTATGGGCCTTCATCTGGCGCGCCGCGAGTTGATCAACCTTGTCGAGGCGATGCTGCCCCGCGTCAAAAGCTGGCATCTGGACGGAGAGCCCGTCGTTGCCATGAACAATACCATCCGCGCCTTTGCGCATCTGCCCGTCAGGATCGAACGCGCATGATACAGTGGATCAATACTCTTGCGCGACGCATCCCGACGTGGCCGCTCTATATCCTCTATATGTTGCCAGTGCCGTGGTTGCTGTATCTGGCGCTGAACAACCAGTTGGGCCGCGAACCCATCAAAGAGCTGGAGCACGAGCTGGGCGAGATTGCCCTGCAACTGCTGATTTTCGGCTTGGCGATCACACCGCTGCGTCGGTTCGTGGGCATCAACCTGATCAAGTTCCGGCGGATGTTCGGATTGCTCGCCTTTATATATGTCTGCCTGCATCTGGCGGTCTGGGTGGTTTTGGATATGTCGCTGCTGTGGGGGCAGATGTGGGATGACATCTGGAAGCGGCCCTATATCACTATCGGGATGGCCGGCTTTCTGGCGCTGGTGCCTTTGGCGATCACCTCCAACAACGCGTCCCTGCGCAAGATGGGCGCGGGCGCATGGCGCAAGTTGCACAGGCTGACGTATCTGGCTGTCATTCTTGGCGGGGTACATTTCATCTGGCTGGTCAAAGGCATCCAGTTGGAGCCGCTGATCTACATGGCCGTCATTCTGGCGCTGCTGGCGTTGCGGCTTGTCCCGAAGCGGCGCGGCTAGGGTCCAGACCCTAGGGGGCCGCGATCTCTGCCAGCAGCTTGGTCAGCAAGGCAATGAAGGCCTCCGGTGCCTCGATGTGCGGGATGTGCCCGACCTCTTGTATATAGTGTACCGGCCCTTGGTCGATCGCGGCGGCCAAAGCTTCCGCCTGGTCGGGGGGTGTCACCGTATCGCGGTCGCCCCAGATGATCCGCACCGGAATGGGCAGATCGGCGTAGTTCGCAGGATCAAAGGTCAGGCTGTCGGGGGAGGGCGCCAGTAATGAGGGCAGCCAGTCCCCATAGGCTGCTGTTGTGCCTGTGCGGCGCTGGGGCTGTTGCAGGATGTTAACAAGGTCTGCGGTTGCCGCGTCTTTGCGGTGGATCAGTTGTTTCAGCAAAAACTTTGTCGCCAGCGGGTTGGTAGCGGTGGCGGCCAATGCCGCCTCGCGCAGGACACGCGGGCGCAAGGGCAGGGGTAGCGCGCCTGGCGGTGTGGTCCCCATGCCAATGGCCCCGTCCACAATGATCAGCCCCGCAAAGGCGGCGGGATCACGCAAGACAGCTTCGGTTGCGGCGGCAGCCCCAAAGGAATGGGCAACCATGACCGGACGTTGCCCCTGTGCCTTGGCCAGCGCCAGGATCCGGTCCGCCTGCGCGCGACGGGAATAGTCGCCGTCATCGGGGCGGCTGGAATAACCGAAGGGCGGCATGTCAAAGGCGATGGCGCGGTAGCCCGCTTCGGCAAGGGCATCCACTTCGCGGGCCCAAAAGCCGGACCATGCGGCGGTGCCATGGGCCAGCAACACAGGTGTGGCG
>CALAIJ010000118.1 GCA_937923365.1 uncultured Sulfitobacter sp. | reverse complement strand
TCGGTCCCCGACTTGGCGTAATGGGCGGCCAGAATGGCGCGGGCATCGTCGCGCACGTCGATCGGCGCGTCAAAGGCAGCGGCGATGCAGTCTGCGGTGATATCGTCATGGGTGGGGCCGATACCACCACTGGTAAAGACGTGATCGTATGCGGCACTCAGCGCCTGCACAGCGGCCGTGATGACGGCAGCCGTGTCACCCACCACGCGCACTTCGGCCAGATCAATGCCATGGGCTGTCAACTGGCCCGCCAGATGGTGGGTGTTGCTGTCGCGCGTGCGGCCCGACAGGATTTCATCACCAATGACCAGCATGGCGGCGGTGGGGTTGGGCATGGGTGTGCTTCCTTGAGGTTTCTAAAGCTTAGGTATAGGCGGCAGCCCATGCGCTTTCAAACCGAACTTGTCCCCGCCCGCCTGATCCGCCGATACAAACGGTTTCTTGCTGATTGTACGCTGGAGGATGGCCGCGAAGTGACCGCCCATTGTGCCAACCCCGGCTCTATGATGGGGCTGGCAGAGGAAGGCATGAAAATATGGTTGGAACCCAATGATGATCCCAAGAAAAAGCTGAAGTTCGGCTGGCGGCTGGTCGATCACGAGAACGGGCATTTCACAGGCGTGGACACGTCATTGCCGAACCGTGCGCTGAAAGCGGCCCTGATGGCGCGAGAGGTGGCGGCCCTCGCCCACTATCCGTTGGTCCGGCCCGAAGTGAAGTACGGCACCAAGTCGCGCATCGACTTTCTGCTGAGCGGGGAGGGCTTGCCCGATTGCTACGTGGAGGTCAAATCCGTGACGCTCAACCGCCATACCGGACTGGCCGAATTCCCCGACAGCGTCACCGCACGCGGCACCAAGCATTTGGGCGAACTGGCCGAGGTGGCAAAGGCCGGTCACCGTGCCGTGCTGCTGTATCTGGTGCAGCGCACCGATTGCAGCCGCGTGGCGATGGCCGCCGATATCGACCCTGCCTATGCCGCAGCACATATCGCCGCCACCCAAGCGGGGGTGGAAACCCTGTGCATCGGCACCCATATCTCGCCCACAGAAATCACTCTTGCCGCGCCTCTGGCCCTTGCCGAAGCAGCACGGTAAAAGGATGCACCAGCTGGAGACCAATCCTGTGAACAATGCCCACCGTGGCCGTCAGACCAAAGACGGCATCCGCATCTACGACCCCTCCGATTTTGCAGGCATGCATGCCGCAGGTCGGCTTGCCGCTACGATCCTTGACGAGATCGCAGAGCATGTCACCGTCGGCCAGACCACAGGCGAGCTGGACCGCATCATCGAGGAAAAGGTCACTGCAGCGGGCGCCAAGTCAGCGACCATCGGCTACAAGGGCTACAAACATGCCTCGTGCATTTCGGTCAACCATGTGGTCTGCCACGGCATTCCCGGTGACAAGAAGCTGAAGGATGGCGATATCCTTAACATCGACGTCACGGTCATCGTGGACGGATGGTTCGGTGACACCAGCCGCATGTATGTCGCGGGCAAGCTGCCCCGCAAGGCGGAGCGGTTGATCGAGGTCACCCACGACGCCCTGATGCGCGGCATTGACGTGGTCAAACCCGGCAACACATTCGGCGACATCGGCCACGCCATCCAGACCATGGTCGAGGCGCAGCGCATGTCCGTGGTCACGGATTTCTGCGGTCACGGGCTGGGGCAGGTGTTCCATGCGCCGCCCAACGTGCTGCACTACGGCAAGCCCAGCACAGGTGCAGTGCTGGAACCCGGCATGTTCTTTACCATCGAGCCTATGGTCAATCTGGGACGGGCCGAGACCAAGACCCTTGCCGACGACTGGACCGCTGTCACCCGCGACAAATCACTGTCCGCGCAGTTTGAACACTCCGTTGGCGTGACCGAAGACGGGGTGGATATCTTCACGCTGTCACCTGCAGGGCGGTTCCACCCGACCTATAGCTAGTCGTCGCGCGCAAGCCGTTTCATCAGCAAGGACAAGACCGTCTCCCCCGCCAGCGGACTGGCGCAATCGTTGATAAATACCGGCGCCCCGAAGGGCTGCGGTTGAGGCAAAGCGACGTCGCGCGCAGTGTCCTGCGCTGGCGGCGCCGCGTGTGCTGCAGTGAAAGAGATATCCGTCATGGGCCACAGCCTAGACCCGCTTGCGGGATATCGCAAAAGGTCTGGCCCACAGGCGTTCACGACATTACGCCATTTCATCTACGCCAACGGACAGTGGAAGGCAGCACGTTGCACAAGGAAATGCTGGGCGCGCAGGGGTTTATCTCCAAGAATCTCAAGGCGGTGGCTGAGACGGGCAAGCCTGCGTTCACGGGCCGGATGGTCGGTATTCCGGGGCCCCTCTTTGGGATGCTCGCCAAGAAATCGCAGCGGTTGGAGAACGGGTCGCTTTCACCCTTTGCATCGCCAATAGGTCATAACCATTGCCATAATTTCCGAATCGTGCTGATCTGTCCCAAAGGGAGAGAACGCATGAACTGGAACGACGTATTCGCCACCCGCATGAGCCGGATGAAGGCCAGCGAAATCCGCGAGCTTCTCAAGCTATTGGACCAGCCGGATATTATCTCGTTCGCGGGGGGCATTCCCGATCCTGCGCTGTTCCCCACGCAGGCGTTTCAGGACGCACTGGGCGACGCGCTGTCACCCGCCAAGCAGTCGCAGGCGCTGCAATATTCCGTCTCAGAAGGCTATGCGCCGCTGCGCGACTGGCTGGCGGATCACATGTCAGGCCTTGGCATTCCGGCGACGCGTGACAATGTGCTGATCACATCCGGATCACAGCAAGCGCTGGACTATTTGGGCAAACTGCTGCTGTCGCCCGGGGATACGGCATTGCTGGGCTGGCCCACCTATATGGGCGCCTTGGGCGCGTTCAACGCCTATGAGCCGCGCTATGACCGGCTGGACCCGGGCAGCAATCGCGGTGCGGCAGACTATGCAGCAGAGGCGGAGGCCGCAGGCGGGCGGGTCAAGTTCGCCTATGCGTCCGTGGATTTTGCCAACCCCACGGGGCAGACGCTGGATTTGGGCGCGCGCAATGCGATCCTTGATCTGGCGGAGGAGCTGGACATCGCCGTGATCGAGGACGCCGCCTATCAGGCGCTGCGCTTTGATGGCGACCCAATCGCGCCAATGCTGGCGCTGGAGATTGCGCGCAAGGGAGACATCAACGCCTGCCGGACCCTTTATTGCGGTAGTTTTTCCAAGACGCTCGCCCCCGGTTTGCGGGTCGGCTGGGTCTGTGGCGCGGCAGAGGTCATCGCGCAACTGGTGCTGATGAAACAGGCCGCAGATTTGCATTCCGCCACGTTGAACCAGATGGCGATTGCCACCGTCGCCGCGCAGATTTTTGACGATCACACAGCGCTTTTGCGGCGCACCTACCGCACGCGGCGCGATGCGATGCTCGCCGCCTTGGCGACGCATATGCCCAAAGGCGTGCAGTGGACGAAGCCCGAAGGGGGGATGTTTGTCTGGCTCACCCTGCCCAAGGGCATGGACGGTGGTGCGTTGCTGGCCCATGCGCTGAAATCGCAGCGCGTGGCCTTTGTGCCCGGTCAGGCGTTTCACCCTGACGGGTCGGATGAAAATACGCTGAGGCTAAGCTATTCTCTGGCAGATGAGGCAGAGATAGAGACCGGCATGCAGCGGCTGGGAACGGCCATTCGTGATGTGATGCCGTAACCCTCATCCGCCTTTGCCAAGGCGTCTTCGCCGTGCAGTTCAGGCGATGTCCAGCAAGGTCACATGGGTATCGCCATAGCGGCGGTGATCCCGGCGGGTGAACCCTTGGGGGGCGATCATCGCGGTGTTTTCCTCCCAGACGATCAGCGCATCAGGCGCAATCCATCCACCTGCCAACGCAGCGCCAAGCGCCTGTTCGCCCATGCCTTTGCCATAGGGCGGGTCCAGAAACACCAGATCAAAGGGCGCATGTTGCCACGCGCCCAGACGGGTTGCGTCGTTGCGCATCAAGGTGGTCTGTTCCGCCACCCGCAATTTGGCAATGTTCTGGGCAATCAACTGCTGGCCCGTGCGCCCGTTTTCCACAAAGCACACGTCTGTCGCACCGCGTGACAGGGCCTCAAGCCCCAGCGCACCTGTGCCCGCGAACATGTCCAGCACACGCGCACCATGAACCACATCCAGATGGGTCAGCATCGAAAACAGGCTTTCGCGCACACGGTCAGAGGTGGGCCGCAAATGCGCGCCCTTGTCGCCTTTGCCAAGAGCCGCCAGCGCCGTGCCGCGATGTGTGCCCGCGATGATCCTCACGCCTTTAGCAGCGCCTTGAGGTCTGTTGCAGGGTCCGCGATGGCCGCCGGATCAGGTGAGCGCCCCGCTTCGATCAGGCGTTTGCCGACCATGTAGCCACGCGGATCATTCGCCGCATCCACCGCCAGCAGCGTATCGCCGCGGTAGTACCAGAACGAGATGCTGTCCGCGTCAGCACGGCGGGTATAGACCGTGTCGTAACCCGTGTTCAGCCCCGCGATTTGCAATTTGACGTCGTATTGATCGGACCAGAACCATGGCTTGGCGACATAGTCGATCCCCGCCCCCATGATGTTCTGCGCCACAACCTCGGCCTGATCGATGGCATTGGGCACGCTTTCCAACCGGATGCGCGTGTCGCGGTAGGGGAATGACGCGCAGTCACCGGCGGCCCAGATATGCGGCGCAGAGGTGCGCCCTTGCGCGTCCGTCTGGATGCCGTTTTCCAGCGTCAGGCCAGCCGCCTCGGCCAAGGCCACGTCAGGGGCGATGCCCACACCGGCAATGACAAAATCAACGGCCAGCTCTGTGCCGTCGCTGAGGACCGCCCCGCTGACGGGGCCGTCGCCCGTCAGCCGCTCCAGCCCCACACCTTCGCGGATGTCGACCCCATGTGCCTTGTGCAGATCGCGGAAGAAATCACTCGTTTGCGGGGCAGCGACGCGTTGCAGAATGCGCTCGGCCGCTTCGACCAAGGTGACCTGCAAGCCCAGCTTGGCCGCGACGGAGGCCGCCTCCAGCCCGATGTAGCCACCGCCCACGATCAGCACCTTGGCGCCCTTGGCAAAGCGCGGCGCCATGGCATCAACATCCGCCAGATCGCGCACCACATGCACACCCTCCAGATCGCCGCCTATGGCTGCGGGCAAACGGCGCGGGGTGGAGCCTGTGGTCAGAACCAATTCGTCATAGATGAGGGTTTCCCCCCCAAGCGTCAGGGTCTGCGCGGCGGGATCGACACCCAAAACACGGGTGCCCATGCGCAGGGTGATGTCCTGTTCGCTG
>CALAIJ010000117.1 GCA_937923365.1 uncultured Sulfitobacter sp. | reverse complement strand
GACACCGTTTCTGAGGTTCAAAGCCTCAGCCTGCTCGACATCGAAGAGGCCGGTGGCACCATTGACCTGTTCGACGCCGATGGCGGGTTGATCAATACCGTGGATATCCCCGCGGCAGGCGATAACTCGGCACAGGAAATCAGCATCAACACCACGGGCGTGTCCAGCATGGATGTGAACCTTGTGGGCTCCGGCGCGGTGGATGATCTGACCTATGTGCCCGATTGCGGATGTGACGGGCAGTATGACGTCAGCTACATGAACGGCATTCCGATGTTGCCACCTGTCCCCGAGGACGAGGTGACGGCAGAGGATGACGAGTTGGTAGACGACTACATCTGATCTGGCCTGACCGATCCGAAAAATCCAAGCGTGGCGGCCCGACATCAGATCGCGCCGCCACGTTTCACAAGTGCTCTATAGCGACGCCTTATCGGGCGAGGGGACAGGGGCACGCTCTCCCCCTGCGCAAAGGTGGCTATCCGTCTCGTCCCGGCTCGTTCGGATTGCTTGAGAACAAGGCGATCTTGTTGCCCTGCGGGTCGCGCAGATAGCTCACATAGAAATGAGGCCCGTAGGCTGCGCGAAAGCCGGGCTGGCCTTCGTCGTGGCCACCTGCGGCGAGGGCTGCGGCGTGAAGATCACGCACCTGACTTTGACTGCGCGCTTCAAAGGCGACCATGGCACCGTTGCCTGCAGATGCAGGGCGCCCGTCAAAGGTGGGTTTGACGTAAAAATCGGGATAAACGGGTGCGGTGCCCGCCGCCACAGGCAGCATATAGCTTAGGCCTTCGGGTCCTTCTTTGAGCACGTAATCGAGCGAGGGCAGAAATGCGGCGTAAAACCGCTTTGCGCGGGCGATATCATCCGCACCGACAGTGACGTAGGCAATCATTCTGGCATGGCCCCCTTTAGCGCGTTTGGTGCGCGTCTGCGGCAGTCTTGGCATGCGAGGGCAATCCGGATCAAGAGCCGCCTCGGAAAGCGACGATGTCTCATTTTTATGAGTGGTGTTGCTGCGCGAAGGCAATGTCTGGCAAGCTGAGCAGATGGGATCAGCCCATATCACCGAAAGGCGGACCAAAGGCATCCCATTGAAAAAACATAAAATATGCCGGTTTGTCTGCTGCCGCGTTTTCGTGCAGGCAGCCGGAAAACCGATACACCGCAGCCTAAGGGGCACGCCGATCCTGCTGGTATTGTAAGTGAATTTGTTAGTGGTGGGCGACCCTGGAATCGAACCAGGCGTGCGTCTCCGCGAGGGAGTTACAGTCCCCTGCCACACCTTGCGGCCTGTCGCCCACTGACGGGCTGATTACTTGGCGGTTGCGGGTGCGTCAACCTCAAAAGTGGCTCGGAAATCAGGGGAATGACCTGCGCCCTGTCACCGCTGCCTTGCCATGGCGGATTGTGAACCCGTGTGGGGATTTGAGACGCTATGCAAAGGCGCTTTGTGACGATGCGTTTGAGCCAAGTCGGGTAGGGTGCAGGGATGTGCCACATCATACTGGGCACGCAATGCCGCATCACGTCTGCTGGATGCGCGCATCACTGCGACGGTCACCCTTGGCTTACTGCGCGCCAGTCGGTAGGAGGACGCAACCAGAACCGGGGATCAACATGAAAAAGCCGAAGTGGGTTGTCGCCAAAGAACAGGACAAAAAGGCCGAAGCGCGCGAAACGCTCTGGCTCTTTGGTCTGCATGCTGTGCGTGACGCATTGTTGAACCCCGCGCGCGAGAAGCTGACCATGATGGTCACGCCCAATGCACTGGCCAAGCTCGAAGAGGCCGTGGCCACCGCAGGGATCACACCGGAGATCGTGGACCCGCGCAAATTCAAGCCTCCAATCGACCAAGGGTCGGTGCACCAAGGTGTGGTGCTTGAGGTCAAGCCGCTTAACTGGGGGCGGCTCGAAGATGTCTGTATCGGGGATGAAGCGCCGCGGGTGATTTTGCTGGACCGTGTGAGTGATCCGCACAACGTGGGCGCGATCCTGCGCTCGGCCGAGGTGCTGGGGGCCTCCGCTGTCATTGGCACGCGCCACCACGCCGCCCCCGAGACAGGGGCGCTGGCCAAGACCGCCTCTGGCGCGCTGGAACGCCAGCCCTACCTGCGCGTGCGTAATCTGGCCGATGCCATCCGTGCTTTGCAGGACATGGGCTACCTTGTGCTGGGTCTGGACGGAGAGGCCGAACAGACGGTCGAGCAGGCAGTGATGGGCAAGAAAGACCGCGCTGTGGCCCTTGTACTTGGCGCGGAAGGGCCGGGATTGCGCGAAAAGACGCGTGAAACGGTGGATGCTTTGGTCAAAATTGACGCATCGGGCGTCTTTGGGTCGCTCAACGTCTCCAACGCGGCGGCAATCGCCCTATATGCCACAAAGGACCATGCATAAGGACGCCGTGCCATCGCTTACGTCACCAAAATCGCTACTTGCTGCCACTGCGGAACCAAGGCCGCATTGCTGCTGGACCAAACCCACCATGCGCTGGCCTGTGGCAGTTGCGGCGCGCCGTTGCGCGACCTCAAGCAAATCCCCGTTGTTGCGCCGCGCAAGGTAGCCGTGACGCATCAGCCCAAACCGCAAGGGTTTGCCAAGATCAATCCGTCCGAAAGCCGCAAACAGCCCAAGCCTGCCAAACAGGTCAAAAAGAAACGCCGCAAGGGCTGGTTCAGTAAGAAATTCAAAGACCTGGCCGAAGACGTCATTGACGCTGTTGAGGACATATTTGACTAAAATGCACATCGTTTCGGCAGGTTCTTGCCGTTTTGTTAACTTCGCATTCACGATGCTGGGAGTACCTCTTTGATACAGCAGCTCAGTGCTTATCTCATGTGTTAACAGCGGCCCGGAACGCCACTGTTATCTAACTGTCCCTCGTTCCGTACCTTCGCGCCCCGGGCTTACGCCTTGGGGCGCTTTTTTCTTTGGAAAGAAGAGGATAGGGTGCGCGCATGACCTATTCTGACCCTGTCCTCAAAGACATTCTGGCCCTGCCCAAACGCATAGCGGCCGTTGGCGTCTCCCTGAACCCCATCCGGCCCAGCTACTTTGTTGCGCGGTATCTGACCCTGAAAGGCTTTGCCGTGGTGCCCGTGAACCCAGCCTATGCAGGCAAGACGCTGTTTGACGAAAAGGTCGTCGCGGACCTGTCGGAGGTCGAGGGCGATGTTGATATGGTCGACATCTTTCGCCGTTCCGAAGCGGTGCCACCGATTGTGGATCAGGCGCTGGAGGTGTTTCCCAAACTGCAAACGATATGGATGCAGATCGGGGTCGAGCATGCAGAGGCTGCAGCCAAGGCCCAAGCGCGCGGGGTCACGGTGATCCAGAACCGCTGCCCCAAGATCGAATATCAGCGATTGTTCGGTGAATTGCGGATGGGCGGCTTCGCCACGGGCATCATTTCCAGCAAGCTATAGCAAAACCGAGCGTGTCCTGACCCTAGCGGCCCGCTTTCTCTTCCAGACCGGATTTGGCCTGTCTTTGGGCAAGGGTGTCGAGCACGTCGCCAAGGGGCACATCCCGTGCGGCCAGCATCACCAGCAAATGATAGAGCACGTCGGCGGCCTCGGCGGTCAGCGCCGCACGGTCGCCTTTGACCGCTTCGATGATGGCCTCAATGGCTTCTTCGCCAAACTTCTCGGCACATTTTTCAGGGCCTTTGGACAGCAATTGTGCGGTCCAGCTGCTGGCGGGGTCGGCGCTCTTGCGGGCCTCGATGGTTGCATAGAGGTCGTCGAGGGTCATGTCAGCCTCATGGGGATGCCTGCAGCGGCCATATGCGTTTTGGCCTGTGCCACGGTGAATTCACCGAAGTGGAAGATGGACGCGGCCAGAACGGCGGAGGCGCGGCCTTGGGTCACGCCTTCTACCAGATGATCGAGCGTGCCCACACCACCCGAGGCAATGACCGGCACTGCTACTGCATCGCTGATCGCGCGGGTCAGGGGCAGATTGAAGCCCGATTTCGTCCCATCGCGGTCCATTGAGGTCAGCAGGATTTCGCCCGCTCCTTTGGCGGTCACCAGCTTGGCAAACTCCACGGCGTCGATGCCTGTGGACCTGCGGCCGCCATGGGTGAAAATCTCCCACTTGCCGGGGGAGACCGTCTTGGCGTCAATGGCGCAAACGATGGCCTGACTGCCGAACTGGTCCGCCGCCTCACTTAGCACGTCCGGATTTGCGACGGCTGCGGAGTTGAAGCTGACTTTGTCTGCCCCCGCAAGCAGCAAGGCGCGGACGTCAGCCGCCGTGCGCACACCGCCACCCACGGTCAGGGGGATATAGCAATGTGTCGCCGTGCGGCGCACCAGATCGAACATGGTGCCGCGGTTCTCATGGGTGGCATGGATGTCCAGAAAGCACAGCTCATCCGCGCCAGCCGCGTCATAGGCGATGGCCGCATCCACCGGATCGCCCGCATCGCGCAGGCCCACGAAGTTCACGCCTTTCACCACGCGGCCATCGGCCACGTCCAGACAGGGAATGATGCGGGTCTTCAACATGGGGGGTGTCTAGCGGGTGGGGCGACATGGGGCAAGCCGCTGGAGGGCTGTTCGCCCTCCGGACCGCCCGAGGATTTTGAACGGTCTGGATGGGTCAGCGTGATCTGGCCCTGCGCCATTCGGTGATTCCGCCGATCATGACAACGACTATGGTCAGGGCGGCCACGATGATGTTGCCAAAGATGAAGATCGGGAAGGCGTAGTTTGCTGTTGAGCCGCTGACAACCGGGCACTGCTGGAAGCCGTAGAACGCGCTGCCTGAACAGTTTGTTATGGCCCAGACAAGTGCGCTATGGATGATCAGGAGTGCCAGAAAACAAATGCCGGTATGCAGTCCCAAAACCCAGCGCAGCCATGTGACCGACGTACCCTTAGCCCACCAAAAAAGCAGCGCGGCGGCCCCAAGAACTGGCCAGAAGGCGATGGCAAAAAGGGTGAGTGCTTCGGTCATGGTCCTTAGGTGAGGGTCTTGAGCGCCGCGGCCAAATCAATTGCGCCGTCATAGAGCGCGCGGCCAGAGATGGCGCCTTGGATCACACCGGTGGCTTTCAACGCTTCAAGGTCGGCCAGCGAAGACACGCCGCCCGAGGCAATCACGGGGATGTCCACCGCGCGGGCAAGGTCTGCCGTGGCGTCAACATTCGGTCCACCCATCGCGCCATCGCGCATGATGTCGGTGTAGATGATTGCCGCGACGCCAGCATCCTCGAAGGATTTCGCCAGATCGGTGACCATCACGTCGGTCTCCTCCGCCCAGCCCTTGGTTGCGACACGGCCATTGCGCGCGTCAATGCCGACGGCGACTTGGCCCGGGAAAGCGCGGGCGGCGTCGCGGACCAGATCGGGGTTTTCCACCGCCACGGTACCAAGGATCACGCGGGCGAGGCCGCGCTCCAGCCAGCGTTCGATCGTCGCCATGTCGCGGATACCGCCGCCCAGTTGGGCGGGGACGGGGCAAGCCTTGAGGATCGCCTCAACCGGGGCGGCGTTCACCGGCGTGCCTGCGAAAGCACCGTTCAGATCCACAAGGTGCAGCCACTCACAGCCCGCGTCCACGAAAGCACGGGCTTGGGCGGCGGGGTCATCGTTGAACACGGTCGAGCGGTCCATGTCGCCATGCACAAGGCGCACGGCCTGGCCGTCTTTGAGGTCAATCGCGGGGTAAAGGATCATGGGGCAGGCCTGTTTGCTGGAATGCCCCGCGTTTTGCACGTTGCGTCACAAAAGACAATCTGCCCTCGGGTCAGGCTTGCCTGAAAGGGGGGCGATCGGTCAGACTGCGCCCCATCTCAGGGAGGAGACCACTATGATAAAAGTAATGACAGCCGCAGCACTGGTGATGAGCATGGCAGGGGCCGCTTGGGCCGCAGACCCCATCGTGGGCACGTGGCGCACGATCAAAGATGACAACGGCAATTCGGGCCAGATCAAGATCGTCGAATGTGGGTCCAAGATTTGCGGCACTTTGGTGAAATCGTTTGATTCCGCGGGCAAGGCTTTCAAGTCCGAGAACCAGGGCCGCAAGCTGATCTGGGACATGAAGAACGACGGTGGCGGTAATTATTCCGGCGGGAAGGTTTATTCACCTGATCGGGGCAAGACCTATTCCGGCAAGCTGTCGCTCAAAGGCAATTCGCTGAACGTCAAAGGCTGTGTGCTCGGCGTGTGCCGCAGTGGCGGGACGTGGAAGCGCGTGAACTAGCGCAGCGTTTGAGCGCGCAGAATTACCATTGATCGAACCCCGGCGCAGGCGTAATGGTCGCCTGCGCTCTTGTTTCTGTCGTAGGTCGGCAGGGGATAGGGCGTGTGCGTATCGCTTTGGGGAGTGATGCAAATGTCTTTTCGTAAATCACTGATAATCTTCGGTTTTGTTGCCGTGGCGTGTGGCTCCGCGCAGGCAGACTTGCCGCTGGGACTGTGGCAATCCGCCCCTGATTCGACAGGGTTGGTGGTGCATGTGCGTACCAAACCTTGCGGTCGTCAGCTATGTGGCCGCGTCGAGCGGGCCAAAAACCTGCGCGGCTATGACACGCCCTCTAAAGCGGT
>CALAIJ010000116.1 GCA_937923365.1 uncultured Sulfitobacter sp. | reverse complement strand
CGTTTTGAACTGACGGGCACTTGGTCTGATGATGGCGGAAACACTGGGCTGTCCGAAGAACTGGCGCAGAACTACGTCGACGCCATGAACGGTTTTGTCGACGGTGTGATGTCGCAGTCCAACAACTATGACGAGTTGGGCCAGTGGTCCTTTGGCCACTACGAAGAGGCGCTCAAGAACGCGGGCCGCAATGGTCAGACCTTTGCCGAATTCCAGGATGTCTACCTGCACGCCTATGTCGAGGACCTGACCAATGTTCAGCTGAACGACGGCCAGATGGCGGCTGTGACCGCGATCGATAACCTTGATGTGGCGCAGTTGCGTATCGACCACCGGATGCGTCTGCTGATCGAGGAACTTGAGGACACCAATCTGGTCATCGGCGTCGATGTGAATACGGTCACATCGGGCCAGGGCGAGGACAGCCAGACCGTTACAACGCGCGAGCCTATTCTGGCCGAAACCCTGCGTGAGAAACTGGAGTTTCTTGCCAATGGCGGTGACACGGTTGTGATCATTCCGCCGTCCGGTCAGGGTGAGGATTACGATCCCGGCATGAGCGTTTCCATATTGCAGGAACTCGTCTGGATTCCCCCTTCGGGCTGGGGCGAGGAAGCGCAACCTGGGCGCTGGGCCGTGCGACAGCGCGATATCGACCTTGATACCCAGTTCGCATTGGAGCAGTTGACCGGTTCAACGGCGTTGCAAACCCTGCTGGATGACTACGCGTTCAATACGCTCGATGACTTGATCGAGGCAGGCGGGATGCCGCAGGCAACGCTGAATGACGAAGCGATTTACACCCGCATCATGTCCACGCTGCAGATCGCGACCGATTACCATAACTATCTGGAGAATCAGGAACAAATCGACGCGCTGATCCTTGCCACTCCCAACTCCGCGCTGGCTGCAGGCTGGGCGCAGACGCTGTTGCTGGCCGAACAGGATGGCCTCAAGGATGGTATTGACCGTTCCGGCGATGGCGTGGACAACGTGTTCTTCCTGTCCGAAGGCAACGACTTTGTGCGCGGCCTTCAGGGCAATGACCTGATCAAAGGGTACTACGGCGACGATACCCTTTGGGGGGGCAGCGGTAACGATACGCTCGATGGCGGCATGGGCACCAACAACATCCATGGTGGCACGGGCAACGATACTTTCGTCGTCTCGACGCGGGGCAGTCAGACGCACATTACGGAACGCGCGAACGAAGGCCGCGATACCGTATTGTTCGACGCCAAGTTCAACAACGTCGAGGTCGAGTTTGATCAAAGCGCCCAAGGGTTTGTCGCCACTTGGGACGGCGGCGATCTGTGGGAGGGGGATGGCAGCATCGCAGGTGCCGGCATCGAGGCGATCGCCTACCAGTTTGCCACCGACGGGCGCGGCAATACCGCGCTGATCGAAGTCAACATTGCCGATATCCAACAGGGCAACGCGGGCGTCAATACGCTGACCGGTACAACCCGAAACGACTATCTGGAGCTGTCAGAGGCCGCCGCGGGCTACAACGGCACGCGGATTTATCAGGGCAACCACGGGGATGACCTGTTTATCTATGACAAGGACATGGGCAATGTCTCGGTCCGGTACGAATGGGCCGCCTCCGGGGACAATGACAGGTTGCTGCTGCGCGACGTTGCCTTTGATGAGGTGACGTTGGGCACAGTTGTCATCGGTACACAAACCTATCTGCAACTGAGCTGGTCCGATGATACGGACAGTGGCGTAGTCACGGTCAGTGAGTTTGGACAGCACATTGAAAGCATTCAGTTTTCCGACGGTTTCGTGCTGAACGCCACGTTCTTCACTGCCGCCGGAGGAAGCCATCTGAATGCAGCCAAAGGTGCCGAAGTTCTCGAGAATAACGACGACCTGCGCGTCTTTATCGACCTGCTTGAAAGCCACGGCGATATTCTGACCGGAAAGACTGTGACCAGCACCACCACAGGCTGGGGCGAAGATCAGCAGACGACCTATACCACCACCTACAACTATGCCGAGACATTGCGCGAGAAGATCGATTTCTTCGCCAATGACGGAAGCGACACGCTGATCAGACCGGGTGGCAACTATTCCGGCGAGGGTGGGCACTATGATGAACCCATCATCGCGACCCCGTTTGATCGCGGCAACGGCCCCACGGGTGTCATTCGCAGGCCCATCACCGCAGAGCAGCAGGCGGTAGTGGACCGGATCACTCAGGCGCAGGTCCTGCTGGATGTCCTTGCCCAAAGCAATTTTACCAACTTGCAGCAATTCCGTGCCGCCGACTTCACACCCGTCACCGGACCGGGACAGGGCGTTTATGGCACCAGCGGGCACGATCACATCGCGCTCACAGGGCCGCGCAATACGGTTGAATCCAACGGCGGTAGCGACACGATTACATCGGCCAATGGCGTCGACGAAATCGATAGCGGTGCAGGCAACGACTATATCTATGCAGGCAACAATTGGGACACGATCCGCGCGGGCAGCGGGGATGATGTGGTCGATGGCGGCTATGGTCAGGACCGCGTCTGGCTTGGCGAGGGTGACGACGAATTTATCGATAATGAACAGAACGATGGCAACGGCCATGACCGCGTCTATGGCGAAGCGGGTGACGACAAGATCATCGGTGAAGGCGGGCGCGACACGCTGGACGGCGGTCGCGGCAATGACGAGCTGGCCGGCGGTATCAACAACGACACCTTGATCGGTGGCGACGGCAACGACACTTTGATGGGTGGTGCTGCGGCAGACGTGATCAACGGTGGCGATGGTACAGACTGGGCCGCCTATGATGACGCAACAGGCGCCGTTCAGGTCCGGCTAGCCAGCCAAAGCTACAACAGTGGCGATGCCGCCGGGGATGTGCTGACGAGCATCGAGAACATCTCTGGCTCTGCGTTCAATGATACGCTTTTCGGCAATGATCAGGATAATGTAATCCGCGGGGCCGATGGCGTTGACCAGATCCGTGGCGATGCTGGGGATGACACGCTTTATGCAGGTGCCGGTGGCAGCGGCGTGCAATATCTGCATGGTGGCGCAGGGAGTGATACGCTTGTTGTCCATGCCAACAGCGGAAGGGTGCATACGCACTCCACAAGCTATTCCGAAGCAAACGTTGCGGATGACGTAGATACGGTTGTGTTTGCCGATATCAGCATGGGCGATGTCACCTTCAGCATCGACAGCAGTTCAAGCACGAATATCTATTGGGGCCACGCGCTGTTGGTCTCGTGGGATGTGAACGGCGTCGAGGGGTCCTACCGGATTTCCCATCAGGGCAGCAACATCGAGAAATTCGAGTTTGCAGATGGCACCGTTTTGACATCGATCCAAGTCGACCTCTGGGATCAGGGCCGCGACCGCTACAATGGCAGCGACGAGGCTGACGTGATCCACACTCCAGACGACCAGTGGTCCTACACCTACGGTTACGAGGGCAACGACACCCTGCTGGGCGGACGCGGGCTTGACCGGCTTTGGGGCGGCGAGGGCGATGATGTCCTTGCGGCTGGCGGCAACGACTACAATTCCGGCTACGAGGTTCTCTACGGCAAGCAGGGCAGCGATACCTATCTTATCAGCAGCGATGACAACCGGATATTGCTGGACCACGTGTCCGATACAGAACTGGCGGGGGAAGTTGATACGGTCAAGTTCGAGGACCTCAATTTTGAGGACGTCACCTTTGGAGGGCACGATTATACCAATGGCGGGACGCGGGACCATGTCTACAACCAGACGCTGGATATCATCTGGGACGGAGGCCATCTGCGCATCGCCAATGAAGGCGCCAATATCGAACGGTTCGAGTTCTCGGATGGCACAGTCCTTTCGCGGATCGACGTCGATTTTGTGGGCCAGGCAAGAACACAGCTTTATGGTTCTGCCGAGGACGATCTTATTGTTGCTGGTGGCTCTGACTTCCAGCTAAACGGTCAGGCTGGTAACGACACGCTGCGCGGCACGGACGGAGCGGACCGCTTGAGTGGCGGCGCGGGAGCGGACCTTATGGTCGGCGGCGAGGGCGATGATGTCTACTACATCGATAACGCGGGTGACGTGGTTGAAGAACTCGAAGGCGGTGGGACCAACGACCATGTGCTGACATGGGTGTCACATTCTTTGCGCGATCAAGGGCAGTACACCGAGCGCCTGACCCTTTTGGGCACAGGAAGTATCAACGGCACTGGGAACGGCCAGAACAACATCATTGTCGGTAACGCAGGCCACAACGTGATTGATGGCGCGTCCGGCAATGACCGGGTGTTGGGCATGGCAGGCAATGACACGCTGTATGGCGGCAACCAGAACGACACGCTGGAAGGCGGCGCGGGCAATGACAGCCTTGTTGGTGGCGCGGGCCATGACAGCCTGATCACAGGCCCCGACTTTGGCTACGATACTGCCCGAGGTGGCGATGGCAACGACAGTGTCATGGGCTCGAACGGGACGGACCTGTTGTATGGAGACGCGGGCAATGACACGCTGAACGGTGGCAATGATGGCACGACGGCGGACATGGACACGCTCTATGGCGGCCTGGGCGATGATTTGCTGATCTCTGGCCAGACATCAACGCCAACCACCAGCACACAGGCCCGCGGTGACCGTCTGTATGGAGAAGACGGCAACGACACGCTGCAAGGCGGGCGGGCCGACGACACGCTGGAAGGGGGTGCAGGCAACGACAGCATCACAGGCGGCGCAGGCAACGACGTCATCAACACAGGCATCGGTGTTGGCCACGACATTGCGCGCGGTGGGGATGGCAACGACAACATGATGGGCTCCAATGGCCGCGACACACTTTACGGGGACGCAGGCAATGACACGCTGAATGGTGGCGATGACTGGACGACGGCTGACGTCGATATGCTCTATGGCGGTGCAGGCAATGACTTGTTGATTTCTGGACAAGTTCTGACGCCTCAGGCGGCCTATCAAACCAAAGGCGATCACCTCTTTGGAGAAGACGGCAACGATACGCTGCAAGGCGGGCTTGCCAACGATAGTCTTGACGGAGGGGCAGGCAATGACAGCATCCTTGGGGGCGGCGGCAATGATACCATCTACTCCGGCGACGGCATTGGCAGCGACACGGTGCGGGGCGGAGATGGCAACGACAGCATCACCGGCTCGAACACCAGCGATTTCCTGTACGGAGATGCGGGTAACGACACGCTTCACGGCGGAGAGGACTACAGCACCGCTGACGTCGACAAGCTTTATGGCGGAGATGGCAACGATGTCTTGATTTCGGGCCAGACCACCACGCCTGTGGCGTCCCATCAGCATCGTGGCGACCAGCTTTATGGCCAGAATGGCAACGACCATCTGCATGGCGGGCTCGCCGACGATCTGCTGGACGGGGGCGCAGGCAACGACATCCTCATCGGTGGCGCGGGCGCGGATGTGCTGCGCGGCGGGACAGGGATCGACCGTGCGCAATACACGACCAATGCCGCCGGTTTCCTCGCGGACCTGCAATACGCGCATTACAATACAGGCGAGGCGGCGGGCGATACCTACGATAGTATCGAACATCTGCACGGCGCCAATGGCAACGATAATCTGCGCGGTAACGCAGTCGGCAACATCATCTGGGGTGGTGCGGGTAACGATACCATCCATGCCCGTGGCGGGAACGACAGGCTGAATGGCAACGAAGGCAACGACATCCTGCTGGGCGATGCAGGGGGCGACACCCTGGATGGCGGCAGCGGGATCGACCGCGCGCAATACAGCAGCTCTGCTGTGGGTGTTCTGGCTGATTTGCAATCGTCGCATCTGAACACCCAAGAGGCGGCCGGGGATATCTATATCAGTATCGAGAACCTCTACGGCACCAACCACAACGACAACCTGCGTGGCAATGCAGGCAACAACACGATCTGGGGTGCGACAGGGAACGATACGATCTACGGGCGCGATGGGAACGACACAATTCATGGCAACGATGGCAATGATATTCTGTTGGGCGGCAATGGTGCCGACTACATCGTTGGCGGGGCTGGTATTGACCGCGCGCAGTATCATTCAGGTGCGGCAAGCTTTGTCGCGGACTTGCAGTTTGCACATCTCAACACGGGCGAAGCTGCGGGGGATACCTATAACAGCATCGAGAACCTCCACGGCGGCAACGGGAACGACTCTCTGAGCGGTAACACAGGTGCCAATACGATCTGGGGTGGTGCCGGAAACGACTATATCTATGGCCGCGAAGGTAATGACGTGCTCAATGGCACCGATGGCAACGATGTGCTGATCGGGGGGACCGGAGCGGATGTGCTGAACGGCGGCACAGGAACGGACCGAGCGCAGTACAACACCGCGACCACAGCCGTTCTGGCCGATCTGCAATACGCGCAGTACAACACCAACGAAGCGGCAGGCGATAGCTATGTCAGCATCGAGAATCTGTACGGCAGTAACCACAGCGATAACCTGCGCGGCAATACCTTGGGCAATGTGATCTGGGGTGCAAATGGAAATGACGTGATCTATGGCCGTAGCGGAAATGACAACCTGATCGGGGGCAGTGGTAACGACGTTCTGCTGGGCGGCGCGGGGGCGGATATACTCAACGGCGGCGACGGCTGGGACCGCGCGCAATACAACGGTGCGGGCAGTGGCGTTTTGGTGGATTTGCAGAACGCCAGCCTGAACACAGGAGAGGCGGCAGGGGATACCTTTATCAGTATTGAGCACATCTATGGCTCAAACCATGCCGACAACCTGCGCGGCAACGCGGGCAGCAATACGATCTATGGCGGCTTGGGCGATGACCGGATCTATGGTCGTGACGGCAATGACTCCATTCTGGGCATGGCGGGCAGTGACGTCCTCTTTGGCGGAAACGGGGCAGATTATTTCTACTTCCGCGCAGGATATGACCGTGATCAGGTGAACGACTTTACCGACAACGTCGATACGCTGCGGCTGGACGGCTTTGGCCTGACATCCGTTGCACAAGCGATGAGCTTCGGCGCCCAAGCGGGGGCCAACACAGTGTTCGATTTTGGCGGAGGTGATATTCTGACAGTGATCGGTGTGACGCTTGGATCGTTGTCGGATGATATTCTGATCTAACGCGACTGGGGCGGCTGCATGCCGCCCCGTCAGACGTCAGGCCGAGAATACGTCGTAAGCTTTCAGCGCCTTGGCACTATAGGCATAGGACGGCCCGCCGCCCATGTAGGTGGCCATGGCCAGCGCTTCGCAAAGCTCCTCTCGCGTGGCACCAAGGCGCACCAAGGACCGCACGTGAAAGCCGATGCAGCTGTCGCATTTGGTGGATACGGCGATCCCCAAGGCAATGAATTCCTTGGTCTTTTCGCTAAGTGCGCCATCCGCTTTGGCGGCCTGACCCATCTGGCCAAATCCCTTGACGGTTTGCGGTACTTCCTTTGAGAAACGGGCGATGTCGCCTTCGATCTCGGACATGAAATTCTTCCAGTCCATGGGCTGTCTCCTTTAGTTGCGTTCGTCTGATCCCATGCGCCGTTCGAGCCAGCGCACACCGGCCGAGATGATCAGCACAAGGATCAGATATTCCACGATCAGGAATGTATAAAGCTCCAGCGGGCGGTATTCCGTGACCACCAACTCGTTGGCGCGGCGGGTCAGTTCCTGCATGCCGATGACACTGGCAAAGGCGCTCATCTTGACGATGTAGATGAACTGGTTTGCAAGCGGCGGCAGGATGCGCCGGACCGCTTGGGGCAGGATCACATAGCGCATGGTCTGCGCATAGTTCAGCCCGATGGTTTGCGCGGCTTCGCGTTGCCCGCGCGCGATGGACTGAATGCCCGAGCGGTAAATTTCTGCGGTAAAGGCCGAGTCCGAGATCGCCAGTGTGATGATCGCGCCCCAGAACGGATCAATGGGAATGTTCAGCCCCATGGATTTGAACACAATCGGCAGCCCGTAGAACACCCAGAACAACATGGGCAACAACGGGATCGCGCGGATGAACTCCACATAGACGCGATTGACGATGCGCCAGCCGCGTTTTGACGACTGACCGGGCAGGGCGACCAACAGCCCCACCACGATGGAGATCGCCGCCGCAATGACCGAGATCAGGATCGTGGCCCACATGCCCGAGATCAGGAACTTGATGTTTGTCCAACCTGCCTTGGTACTTGGGTCGATGACATACCAACCCCAGTTGCCCGTGCCCGAACAGGCGCCTAGCAGCAAAAGCAGTGACAGCGGGATCAGAAGTTTTTTCATGATGCTCTCAATGCTGCAATATCTGGGAGAGGAACTTGGCGCACCGCGCCGTCTGGGGGGCGCTAAAGAACGGCTCGGGCGCGGATTGCTCCACAATCTCGCCTTCGTCCATAAAGACCATCTTGTCGGCGACCTTGCGGGCAAAACCCATCTCGTGGGTAACAACGACCATGGTCATGCCTTCCAGCGCCAGTTCCACCATGACATCAAGCACTTCCGAGATCATTTCAGGGTCTAGCGCAGAGGTGGGCTCGTCAAACAGCAGCACCTTCGGCTCCATGCATAGGCTGCGCGCAATGGCGACGCGCTGCTGCTGGCCGCCGGACAGTTGACCGGGGTGTTTGTCCGCCTGATCGGGGATGCGCACGCGGTCCAGATAGTGTCGCGCGCGCTCTTGTGCCTGCGCGCGCGACAGCCCGCGTGCCTTCATGGGCCCGAGTGTAAGATTGTCCAGCACGCTCAGGTGCGGGAACAGGTTAAACTGCTGAAACACCATGCCGACCTCGCCCTGAATGGAGGCCGTGGACCGGGCGTCATTGGTCAATTCGCGGCCTTCAAGGCGGATGATGCCTTTCTGGTGTTCTTCCAGCCTGTTGATGCACCGCACCACAGTCGATTTGCCCGAACCGGAGGGGCCGCAGATCACCACCTTTTCGCCCGCCTGCACCTCAAGATTGATGTCCTTGAGCACATGGAAATCGCCAAACCATTTGTTCACATCGATCATCTCAATCGTTGCGTCGGGCATTATATTTCCAATCACGGCTGACGCCACGGACATGTGACAATTCTTTTGCCTATGCTTATTTAAATTCCGGCTGGCATCAAGTAAGTAAGACATGGAAGTGTCACAAAAAACTTACAGTAACGGGAGCTCCCAATGAAAAATATCTTCAAAGTCGCTGCAGCGGCCGCCATCGGCATCGCCTTGTCCGGCGCCGCACAAGCGCAGTCGGCGCTGAACGAAATCCTGAACGGGGGCGTGCTCAAGGTCGGCACCACGGGTGACTGGAACCCCATGTCCGTGCGCGACCCTGCCACCAACGCCTACAAGGGCTTTGACATCGACATCATGACGGCACTGGCCGAAGACCTTGGTGTCGAGGTCGAATTCGTGCCCACGGATTGGAAAACACTGGTCAACGGTGTGGTCGCAGGCCAGTACCACATCACCGGTTCCGCATCTATTTCACCAGCACGGATGAAAGCGGCGGGTTTTTCTGAGTCCTATATCTCGGTTGAGATCATGCCCTTCACTGCCAAGGAAAACGCGGGCAAATATTCCAGCCACGATGATATCAACAAGGCAGACGTGAAGGTCGCTACAACGCTGGGCACTTCGTTCGAGGCGATGGTGCGCGAATGGTATCCGAATGCGGACATCAAGGTCGTCGAAGCGCCAGCACGCGGCTATCAGGAAGTGCTTGCCGGTCGGGCGGATGTGTTCATCACCTCCAACATCGAAGGCGCGGTACTGGCCGAAAAGCACGGTGTCGCCATGGTGGAGGGTGCCGAAAGCCGCGCGCCCACGCCCATCGCGATGCTTTTGCCACAAGCCGATCAGGTCTGGATCAACTACGTGAACAACTGGGTCAAGGTAAAGCAGGCCAAGGGGTTCTTTGAAGCCAACAAAGCCAAGTGGGGCCTCTGAGTTTCTCAGACCTGTCGAATTTGGAAGGGGGCGGTGCAAATGTGCCGCCCTTTTTCGTGGGCGCCCTAGTGCGCGCCACCTGATTGCAACGCCAGATAGCCGATCGCGGCAAAAGTCACCAGACAGCCCAGCCATTGCGCGCGGGTCATTGTCTCGCCCAAAAAGATGCGTGCCAAGACCACCGTCACCAATCCAAAGATGGACGAGGCGACAACCGCGTATTCCGCTGAAGGCATATCGCCAGCGATCAGCACACACATCAGCGCGATGCCGTCCAGAACCCCCATGACAGCAACAAAGACCCAAGCGCTGCGTCCCGGCAGCAAAGGCAGGCCCATCACGATCATGATCGGCAGCAGTACCGCCACAGCGGCCAGTCGCGTCACAAGAATGGAAGGTAGAGCATCCGCGATGCGCGCGGCCTCCTGGCCCAAAGCGAACGTGGCGAAAAACCCCACGCTGGCAAGCAATGACAACGCGATGGTGCGACCCAAGGGGGGGTAGCTTTCTTCGGTCTCGTTTGCGCAGACGGCAACCACCGTGATGCCCAGCACCACGGCCAGAACCGCGATCCATTCAAGCGGGCTGACAGGCGTGCCGCGCCACGCGGCGACAGCAAGCGTCAGGATGGGAAAGCTGCCGATGATCGGGGCTACAATACGGACCGGCCCGCGCTGGAACGCCCCATATAGGGTTGCCCCCGCAAGGGTAAACGCAAAACCGGCAAGCACCGAATAAAGGATTGCCGTGCGGGGCAGGGCAGGAAAACCGCCCGTCGCACTTAGGACAATTGTTTGAAAAACAGCCCCTACCAGCAACACGCCCAACAAGGTTGCCATCAGCGGCGCAGTCTGGCTGATACGCCGCACGGTCACGTCATGGATGCCCCAGCTTAGTGCGGCGACAAGCCCCAGAAGGAGCGCCATCATGACAGCCGACCTGCCTGTTGGATGCCGCTCACAGCGCCGCGTGCATCGCGGTGACAAGGGCGTGATGCAACGATCCGGCACTGGCGCGTGGGCCGTAGATGCAGAAGTGGTCATCATCGGTGCGTCGTACAAAGCAGCCCAGATGATGGATGCTGCTGCGGGTAACATCGTCTGTCGCCATGCTGCGCGTGTTCGCAGAGCAGAGCAGTTCCAATACTGCCAGCACCCCATCGCCGCTCAGATCAAAGCGGGTCCAGGCGTCGGTTTGTTCGGTCACCGAGGCCACGCCATTGGCCGCCTTCGCCAGATCAAGGGCAAGGGTTTCATGGGTGTCAAAGGGTGCCTCGACCAGCCATTGATCGGGGCCGGTCCAGAACGCGGTCAATGTGGCCCGCACAGCTTTGCCCACGTCTGGCACCGCCGCCCCAAGGGCTTTTTTGAGCACCGCTGCCGCCGCAGGCGCGCTGCCCAGTCGTGCCGCGAAAGAGGCCAGCGCCACGTCAGGCACTTCGCGACAGGTGACGCCGACGTGTGTGTCCACCTGCGCGGATGTGCCGCCAAGGGCCGTGATAGGTGTCAGATCATGCACGAAGCCGCTCCCCCTCTGGGTCCACAAAATGCGCCGAGACAACTTCGACCTCAACTGTCAGGTCCGTGACCGGAGATACCAGCCTCAGCTTCTCGCCCAACCGCGCATCGCCGTTCTTCAAAAACGCCAGACCGATCATACTGTCCATGCTGGGCGAGAACGCGGCAGACGTGACATAGCCTTGATCGTGGGCCGCATCTACAGGGCCAGAGATGTTCATCAAGTGCCCGCCTGCCGTCACCTTTTTGTCAGTATCAACTGGCTTGACCCCAACCAGCTTGAGCGCGTCATCCTCGTTCAGGCCTTCGCGTTTGGACAAGACCGTGCCGATGCTGTCCTTCATGCCTGACACCATGCGTCCCATGCCAAGGTTCAGCGCTGTGGTGGTCCCGTTCAGCTCGTTACCAGCCGCATGGCCTTTCTCGATGCGCATGACGCCCAAGGCCTCTGTACCGTAGGGGGTTACGTCGAACTCCTCGCCCTCGGCCATCAAGCGGCGCATCAGCGCGTCGCCATAGCGGGAGGGGACGGCAATCTCGAACGCCAGCTCGCCGCTGAACGAAATGCGGAAGAGCCGCGCACGCAGCCCGCCGCAGACCGTGATGTTGCCACAGGCCATAAAGGGGAAGGCGTCGTTGGAGATGTCGTGCTCTTTGTCCACGATTTTGCGCAGCAACTTGCGGGAGTTTGGCCCCGCGACAGCATATTGGGCCCAAGCCTCCGTAGTGGAGATCAGTTGCACATCCGCGTCGGGCATCAGGCACTGGCGCACAAACTCCATGTGCTGGTACACCTTGCCCGCGTTGGCAGTGGTGGTGGTGACCACAAAGTGATCCTCGGCCAGACGGCCCGCTGTGCCGTCATCCATCGCGATGCCGTCTTCGCGCAGCATCAAGCCGTAGCGGGTCTTGCCCACGGCGAGTTTGGCAAAGCCGTTGCAGTAGATTTTGTTGAGGAAAGTGGCGGCGTCCGCGCCCTGCACGTCGATCTTGCCTAAGGTGGTGCAGTCGCACACCCCAACGGAAGACCTTGTGGCGGCAACCTCGCGGTCCACGCTTTGCCGCCAATGGGTTTCGCCTGCGCGGGGGAACCACTGCGCACGCAGCCAGTTGCCGACCTCGACAAAGACCGCGCCCTGTTCCTTGGCCCAATAGTGCGAGGGCGTCAGGCGGGTCGGGTGGAACTCCATCCCCCGCATACGGCCGCCGAAGGTACCGATGGGCACGGGGGTATAAGGTGGGCGAAAAATTGTCGTGCCGGTCTGCTCGATCGTTTTGCCCGCAAGCTCCGCCATGATGGCAAGGCCACCCATGTTCGAAGTCTTGCCCTGATCGGTGGCCATGCCCAGCGTCGTGTATCGCTTAAGATGTTCGACAGAACGGAAACCCTCTTGGTGGCTGAGCTTTACGTCCTTGACCGTCACATCGTTCTGCTGGTCAAGCCAGCCGCGGGAGGTGCCTTCGACAAACCAGAAGGGCGTGACGCGGACAGGGGCGTCTTCGGCTTGCGGTAAAGCCTCGGCACGGCCCTTGAGACCCAATGCCTTGCGCGCCGCATCACGGCCCGATTGCAAAGCTGCATGGGTCGACAGGGCACCTTGTGCTGCACCAGCAACAGTCATGCCTGCAGGCAGGTCGGCACCGGGCAGGAAAGCGGCAAGGCCTTCGTCCCAGACGGGCCGGCCGCGCTGATGGCAGGTCAGATGCACATTGGGGTTCCAGCCGCCCGAGACGCCTAAGGCCCCGCATTCCAGCGTCCGATCGGTGCCGTCGGCCAGTTTGACCTCGGCGAAGGTCAGGCCCAGACGGCCTTTGGTATCTGTCACCTGTGCGCCGCGCAGCACCTGATACTTATCCGAAAGGGCCGCGTCCGCGCGGGTGTCTACCACGGCGGCGATTTGCACCCCCTTGGCATGGAGGTCCGCAGCCGTGCGGTGGCCATCATCGTTGTTGGTAAAGATCGCGATGCGGCCCGCGGGCGTGGCAGCCCAGCGATTGGCATATGTGCGCAGGGCAGAGGCCAGCATCACCCCCGGGCGGTCGTTGTTGTCAAAGGCGATGGGTCGTTCCGTCGCACCGGCGCAAAGCAGCGTGCGCCGTGTGTAGATGCGCCACAGGATCTGTCTGGGCTTGCCCGCATCAGGGGTATGGACGTGGTCGCTCACGCGCTCAACCGCGCCGTAAATCCCATGGTCAAACGCGCCAATGACCGTGGTGCGGGGCATCAGGCGCACGTTGGGCATCGCGGCCAGTTCGGCCACGGCCGCCTGCGCCCATGTATTGGCGGGGCCGTCGTTGATCGCGAAGGTCTCAGCATTGAGGCGCCCGCCCATGCGAAAATCCTCATCGGCCAGAATGACCTCTTCGCCGCTACGGCCTGCTGTCAGGGCCGCCATCAGGCCCGCAGGACCCGCGCCGATGACCAGCACTGCGCAATGGCGAAAGCCTTTGTCATAGGCGTCCGGGTCTTCGCGCATGGAGAGGGAGCCGAGGCCCGCCGCCTTGCGGATGATCGGCTCGTAGAGTTTCTCCCAGAACGCACGTGGCCACATGAAGGTCTTGTAGTAGAAGCCTGCCGTCAGAAAATTGGAGAAGCGGTCGTTGATCGCCATCGCGTCAAACTTGAGCGAGGGCCAGCGGTTCTGGGACGACGCGACAAGCCCGTCGTAGAGCTCTGCCGTGGTGGCGCGGGTATTGGGCTCGCGCCGCGCACCGCCGCGCAGCTCCACAATGGCGTTGGGTTCTTCGGATCCGGCGGTGAGCGGCCCGCGCGGGCGGTGGTATTTGAACGAGCGCCCCATCAGGCGGACATTGTTTGCCAGCAGGGCAGAGGCCAGCGTATCGCCCGCGTAACCTTGATAAAACTTGCCATCGAACATGAATGTCAGCGGCGCATTGCGGTCAATCTGACCTCCGGAA